>JALVCY010000368.1 GCA_027009605.1 Saprospiraceae bacterium | reverse complement strand
ATCTGGTCAATAAGTTTGATTTGAATGATTCTTTCAAGGCTTATGATTGGCGAAAAGATGTACGAATCGTGGCTGACCAAGCACGAATCAATGATTTTTCAAGGGAAGATTTACAAGAAAGCAAGCGTCGATCCATTGAGCAATTATTCCGGTTTTTGGGCCAACCCGTGGCAGATGGCCAAGCCCTAGAGCAAAAACTCCTTTCGGAAATAAAGCTCACCCGCAACGCCCTAAAAAATAATAAGGCAGATACCACCATTACAACCCAAAAAGTGATAGGCAAATTAAGCGCTATCGAAAAAAAGTACAGCGTCAATAAGCGCTTCCAATGGAAAGATTGGATGGAGTTAAGTAATCTTAAGCCGGCTAAAAAAAGTGTTGATTTGGTTGTAGATTTGGCGGAAGCCGCTAAAAAAGTCGATAATCACCCCCAATTAAGACAAGATTTGGAGACCTTTATCGGGTTGATATTTGATATGGCTGTGGATGCCATTGAGTCGTATGCGCAGTATAAGAAGCGTCGGGGATTGATAGACTACTCGGATATGGAAACCCACATCCGGGAATTGTTGAAGCGGCCGGAAGTCGTCGCTGTGCTTCAGGAGGAGATAGATTTGTTGATGGTGGATGAGTTTCAGGATACGAGTCCGATACAATTGGATATTTTTTGGAAATTGGCTCATTTGGTTAAGGAGTCGGTTTGGGTGGGCGACCCCAAGCAAGCGATTTATTCTTTTCGCGGGGCAGAGCCGGCGTTGATGGATGGTATTGTAGCGGTGACAGGTGGCATTCAAAAGGAAAATATTTTGCCTTATTCTTGGCGTTCAAGAGAAGATTTAGTTCATTTTTCCAATGTTATTTTTACAAAGGCGTTTGCCGGAATGCCCGAAGACCGGGTGGCCTTAATCCCTAAAAGAACTCGCCAAGACGATCCTGCCGGCATGGAGCATGGGCTCATTCAATGGGTTTTACAGCTAGAGGAAAAAGGCCGGATTAATAATGCTTGGGTGCAGATGGCTATGGCTTTTTCCTTGCAGGAGTGGTTGAGCGGAGATCATCTATTTTTGCCGAAAGGAGAGTCCGTACCACGGACAGTACAACCGGGAGATGTGGCTATTTTGCTGCGAACCAATCACGAGGTGCAATCCATGTCTAGGGCATTGAATATGGCCGGCTTGGATTCGGCTGTGGCCGGTGTGGGGTTGGGCAATACCGCCGAAGTCGTGTTGGTAGTGGCTTGTTTGCGGATTTTATTGAGCCGGCAGGATAGTTTGGCGATAGCAGAAGTTTTGAAATATGGAGAAGGGTGGAGCCTAGAGCAAATTTTGGCTCATCGGCAGGCCTATTTGGCTGCAGCCGACGAAGACCAATGGGCGATTTCTACCCCGATTATAGCAGCATTGGATGTTTTGCGCAAGCGGATACCGGACATGACGATTACAGAAGTACTGGATTTGGTCTTGGAGCGTATTCAGATTCGGCGGATTGTACAGCATTGGAGTCAATCCAATCAAAGACTGGATAATATAGCGATATTAAGGGGCTTGGCGAAGCAATTCGAAGATTTGTGTCGTCGAACACATCGTCCTTCTACGCCGGCCGGTTTTGTTATTTATTTGGATGAGCTTGCGCAAAATGGAACTGACGAAAAGAGTGGAGGCGAAAACATCCGTGCGGTCAATGTCTTGACTTACCACAAAAGTAAAGGTTTGGAATGGCCGGTCGTGCTGATGGGGAGTCTCGGGCAAGGTCTGCGTGTCAATCTATTTGGTGCCAAAATAATCAATGAATCTACCGATTTGGATGTCAATAATCTATTGGCTAATCGATGGTTAAGGTATTGGATTAGTCCTTTCGGAAAAAGGCCGGAAAAGTCTTCTTTTTTCGCCCGGCTTTCGCAAAGCAAAACATATACAGACGAGGAGCAAAATGCCAAGGAAGAAGAAGCTCGATTACTTTATGTAGGGATGACACGGGCGCGCGATTATCTTATTTTTCCAATTGTGGCCAAGCAAACCGGTTGGTTGGATCGGGTGGCCAATGGAGATGCAGCTTTCCCGCTTTTTGAAGCAGAGCCCCTAAAAGAACCGCCGGTTTGGAAAGGCCAGGTGCTCCCCATCACTTTTGAAAAGTACGCTTACGCAAAATATGTAGCACCGGTAGAAAAGGAAGCACCGGCTATCCTTGTTCCGGTTCAAAAGCAAAATCATCAAGAGCACCAACCCTATTTTTGGGATGTGAACTTAGAGCGTCCCAAGCAAGCCAAAGTCTTTAAGGCCGGAGAGATTATCCAATTTGCGGAGCCGCTACTTTCTAAAGAGATTTCTAATCTTCCTGAAGCGGCGGCGGCTATTGATGCGATTTCGATTGCTTTCCGGTTGGGGCGAGCCACTGCCAATCGTCGTTTGGTGGAGCGAATTTTGAGTCATTATCGCTTGGATTTGGATGTCGATGCGGTTTTGGATTATGTCCGGCAATTGCATCAAGCGATGGAATCAAAATATAAGCTGTCCCCTGCATCTCGAGTTTATCTTTTGGAGGGAAAGTATCAGCATCGTCAGGTCTCATTACAAATAGATTTTTGGTATCCCACTCCGGCCGGATTGCATATTGTGATGAATCACTTTCCCGGGGTTGCGAATCGAACGTCCGAAAAGCAGATTCAGGAAATGGCTAATTTCTTTGCGTGGGTGCGAGAGATTGCGCCGAATGGGCTTGAAGGCGGTTGGGTTCACTTGTCATTGATGGGTGTATTGGGTGAATTGGTCTAGGTTTTTGTTGTTGTTTTTCGCAGAGGTGCGCAGATATATGCAGATTTATTCCCGCAGATATGCGCAGATTGTTTTCCCGCAGATATACGCAGATTCTACTCACTACTCACTACTCACTACTCACTACTCACTACTCACTACTCACTACTCATCTCTCACTACTTCCTTTGCCCGCAGATGTACGCAGATTTATTTCTTTCCTAGCAAGCTTCAACTTCTTCAACTAGCGAAGCGA
>JALVCY010000367.1 GCA_027009605.1 Saprospiraceae bacterium | reverse complement strand
CTGTTTAGGTGCTCCTATTTTAAGGCAAAAAATAGGCATTTTTGTGGATGTTGAAGCTACAATTTTTGAAGCGTAGCAGGGCTACGTGAGAAAATTTTAGCAAAAACAGGCGCAAAAAGGGCATTTTTTGACCAAAATAGTGGGTGCCTAAACAGTTACAAAAATATGATGATAATTGTTGGGCTTTTGTCTGAAACCACTAAGAGCACTAAGTACACTAAGGTTTTACTGACGCTGCTCTGTAGATTTGTGTAAAAGAAAATTTTAGACCACCAAAATCTTGTGAAAATTGAGCGGTCTCCACCTTAGTGTCCTTAGTGAAGCAGCCTACGTGCTCTTAGTGATAAAAAAACAAAAAACAAAAAAACTAAAAGCCAATCAAAAGCCGCTCATTAGCCAATTCTTTTTTGTCGGCAACGACCTTGATAAAGTATGTCCCTTTCGGAAAAGAAGATACATTTATCTCTGTACGATTGGATGTCAAAGGATATTTTTGCGCAAGCACCACCTGACCTAGCGAATTAGTCAACTCCACATAAATCTCCGGAGTAGCATCGGCAATATTTACAAATAAATTGTCCTTTGTTGGATTAGGAAAAATGGTAACTTGGCCACTCGTCGGCTCAAAAAAGATACTTTGGCTGTCGCTATAAGTATATTTTTGGTCTAGGTCAATAGATTTTAGACGGTAGTAAAAGGTGGTTGCGGGATCCCTTTCGGAAAAAATATCTTGGTCTAGGAAGCTGTATGTTTGGGGCGTGAAACTGTCGCCATGACCATCCACTTTGTCCACAAATGTCCAGTGACTGGCATCTGTTCTCCGCTCAATCTCAAAATGACTAAAATTGACTTCGGATTGAGTCGTCCAAGAGAGTAGGGCGCTGTGTCTGTTTTCTTTAGTGACAGAGAATTGGGAGAGCTCAATCGGTAGCACCATTCCTTCTATGCAATCACAATCAGGTTGGTTAGGCTCAGACCGTACCCGTTGATCATCAAAATGTCCACTAGCGTCAGTGATATTGACTCCATCATTCAAATGCATCAATAATCTAGTATGGACATCGGTCGCAAATTCAATCTGTGTCGGTGTAAATGCTGAAGTATATCGAGCATTATCAGAAATACGAATTTCATCTATTTTGCACTGTTGCAAATATCTTTTATAGTTGGGTTTATCAAATCGAGCGCCCACATTCAAGGCTGAAATCGAAGCATCTAAGTCAAGATTAGAATCAGTGGAAGACCCCACAAGTGTTCCGTCAATGTATAGTCTGGTGCTGTTATTGTCGTGTGTCGCAGCGATATGATGCCATTGATTGAGTGACATGCTATGAGTGCCTGAAGTCAACACTTTTTTGGTGTCAAATCCCGTAGCGCCATTACCTTGGAAGGTGATAAGCCCAAAGCCTAAATTACCACTTGTGCGTCTTAGATAAAGTTCAAACGAATACTTTCGACCAAGAATAACAGGGAATTCCCCAGATGCGGGTACTGATTGGGGCTTTATCCAGGCTTCCATTGTCCAATCACTTCCCGTTAGATCTAAATCATTATTGTCATTATCTCTGATAAAATAGGAGTCATTTCCATCAAAAAACAAAGAATTTTGGAGACCTTGTACATAGACATCCGTAGGCTCTGAATAGCTATTGGCATACCAATGTCCATCGGATTGTGCTCTGACTCGATATTGGTAATTACCACATTGTGGGACGGTCGTGGTATAGGATTGGGGTGTAATCGTATTGTCAATGGTTGTCCAGTTGGAATTAGGGTCATTGTACTGTAGCTCGAAGGCATCGGCAGTAAAATTGTCAGCGATATTCCAGTTGATGGTAAAGGTCGTATTAGATGTAGCTGGAGTAGGTACAAACTGCGGATCCGGCAAAAAATCAAATGTTGCTCCATCAATCGTATTGTATCCCCCTGCTGAAAAACTACCTTGAATCCGATACCAAGCATTGTAATCGCCCCACCAACCCATATCGAGATGGTAATATCTTTCTTCGCCTGCATTTTGTCGATACCCGTCGGTGACCATGGCATGCCCTATGGCTGAACCGGTCTTGCTAATGGCTACCTGAACCGGATGGCCATTTTCGATATTCTCATCAAATCGACTCCAGAAGCTAGACCATGATTTGGATTTGTAGTGTCCGGAAAATCTAAAGTAATTATCCAAGGCGGCCGGTGATCGGTTGACATTAGAAGTAGAGCCATTGTTCTCCCAATCCATATCCAGAGCGATGCCCGCATGATAGAGTAAGAGTCCCATGGCACTTTGCTGTACATCGGTTGATGGAACCCCTTTGTAAGCGTCCAACATATTATCCCAATCGTAATTGGTCTTTCCAAAATTAGCGGTATAATAGCCTTGAGAACTTCCGGAAGCATCATGGGTGGTATGCGATTTCATCCCCCTTTTAGGCCATTTATAATAATGTAAAATCTGGCTAAAACTAGTGGCAACACATCCCGGTGCATAATGATTCGGTGTGTGATAATTACCCACCAAAATACTATTTCCTTGGTCATCGACGCAATTGACTTCGCCCCAAGTACTCGTGAGTAAGGGACCGTAAAGAACATCATATTCAGGGGCTGCATAATTCTTTTTGCTTAGTTGTTGCCAGGCCTTTTTATTTTTTTGGATATCGGCCTTTAGCTTGGATGGATTTTGGGCTAGGTATTGCCTTTGTGCTTGGACGTCATTTTTAATGAGATTCAATAGGAGATTATTGGGGCTTTCGCCAAAATCAAAATCATGCTCAAAGGAAAAAGCCAAAATGGGTTGTAATTCTTTTTGAGCAGTGATAACAATAAAACCACGTGGCGACAACTCCGCTACATAGGCCGAAATAGTACCTTGATTGGTAATTTCCCGAAAGGAATTAGATTTTAAGTTGGCATTTTCGGGAACAGAAGAAAGGAAGTTTCGAGAGATGGTATTCAATTGGGCTTGGCTGACTTGTCCAAACAGAGAAGCCGAAAGGAAAAGACCGAAAAA
>JALVCY010000366.1 GCA_027009605.1 Saprospiraceae bacterium | reverse complement strand
GCGTAGCTTGGATAGCCAGCCCATGGCAAAATAAAAAATCCCTGCCAAATAAACGACTAAGATTAATTGATCCATAATCCTTCTTTTGGTGTGACTACACACTAAACAGTTACACATTTTTTCAAATGTCCGATGTAGCAGTGTCACCTTTCGATTAAGCAATTTTTCCGCAAGGTAAAAAAAACTACTCAGTTAATCCTGCTATTTTTAAAGAAGCCCTAAAATCACCCTAAAGAATGTCAATAATCACCCAAATATTAACAAAATCACCACTATATTTGGGCTTTATTTCTTAAAAATCCAAAAAATGGCTCACAGAATAGAAAAAGACAGTATCGGAAAAGTAAAAGTACCTGCCGATAAATATTGGGGCGCCCAAACACAACGCTCATTTGAAAACTTCAAAATCGGAAGCGGCAAAATGCCTATCGAAATCATTCGTGCTTTCGCAATTTTGAAAAAAGCCGCTGCTCAAGCCAATGCAGAGTTAGGCGTATTGCCTAAATCCAAGGCGGCTTTGATTGGGAAAGTCGCTGATGAAATCCTAAAAGGAAAGCTGGATGACCAATTTCCGTTAGTCGTTTGGCAAACCGGTAGCGGCACACAATCCAATATGAACATGAACGAAGTCATCTCCAATCGTGCCCATGTACTTAAAGGCGGCAAGCTCACCGATGAAAAGAAAATCATTCACCCAAATGACGATGTCAACAAGTCTCAAAGCTCCAACGATACCTTTCCTACAGCCATGCACATTGCCGCCTACAAAATGCTGGTGGAGACCACTATTCCCGGCATTAAAGCATTGAGAGACACGCTGGCCGCCAAGGCTAAAGAATTCAAGAATGTAGTTAAGATTGGACGGACTCACTTTATGGATGCGACTCCGCTGACTGTGGGGCAGGAGTTTTCAGGATATGTAGCCCAATTGGATCACGGTTTGAAAGCCATCGAGTTTTCTTTAAAACATTTGTCAGAGTTGGCATTGGGGGGTACCGCCGTAGGCACCGGACTAAACACGCCTTATGGATATGCCAAATTGGTGGCTCAAAAAATAGCCAAGCTAACCGGCCTTCCGTTCAAAACTGCACCCAACAAGTTTGAAGCGCTAGCCGCTCATGATGCCATCGTCGAAGCTCATGGAGCATTAAAAACCGTGGCCGTTTCTTTGATGAAAATCGGAAATGATATTCGCATGCTGTCTTCCGGACCGCGAAGTGGTATCGGCGAATTAATTATTCCGGCCAATGAACCGGGCTCTTCTATTATGCCCGGCAAAGTAAATCCTACGCAAACGGAAGCACTGACCATGGTCGCCGCTCAAGTATTAGGCAATGATGTCGCCATTAATGTCGGTGGCGCCACCGGTCATTTTGAGCTCAATGTCTTTAAGCCAATGATGATTGATAATTTCTTAAATTCGGCTCGGCTCATAGGAGATGCTTGTGCTAGTTTTGACAAAAACTTAGCTCAAGGTATTCAACCTAACCACAAGCGCATCAAAGAAATGCTGGAAAATTCTTTAATGTTAGTCACCGCTTTGAATACCAAAATCGGCTATGATAATGCGGCAAAAATTGCAAAAAAGGCTTACAAAGAAGACACCACACTTCGAGAAGCAGCGATTTCTCTGGGCTTGTTGACTTCAGAAGAATTCACCAAGTATGTAAGACCGGAAAAAATGATTAGCGGCTTACCCAAGCCTAAGAAAAAATAAAAATACGGAGTTTGAAATTTGATCGGGCGCAACGGTGGAGACACTGTTGCGCTTTTTTCTTTTTGGACGCCTAGACAGCCGGGTAATTAACTATTTAAGTTTCGACATCAGTATTACGGTATAGCAGTATTACGGTTTAACGGTGAGTTTACTCCGAAGAGTCGGATGTAGTGGTTGGCTTTTGTGTCCGCAAAATTTATTTGCTTTCTTTTTGATAACTAAGTGCAACCGAGACAAGGTGTCGCCCCGCTGGGGCTTCCAGCACAGTGCGATGTTGGCTGTTACAAAGGTATCGCCCCTACGGGGCTGACAACAGAGAAAATAGCCGAAATGCATAAGCCTGAGCCCCATCGGGGCGATATCTTTGTAAGACTAAAATAGTAGGGATATAGCTCCGTAGGAGCGACACCACGCTGCACTAATCATAAGTAATTGTAACCAAATAAAATTTTGTTCATCGCTTTAGTTTCCGGCGGAGTGGATTTTTCGGAGCAGACTCAACGGTCTAACGGGAAAACAGGAAAAAAATCTTGCTACTTGAACGCAAAAAGCACTTGAACGTGCGTAGCACAAATTGAACGCCCGAAAGGCAAATTGAACGTCCAAAGGACAAGTTGAACGCCAAAGTGTTACAAGTAAAAGAAAAAAGGGGTTTATTCTTTGCTTTGTCAAACAAGAATTCAATAAGCTTAGGGCATTCCTGACTACCGAAACTTAACCCAAGTTGAACATGTAGTCCCGAACTCCGTGGGGTGGTAGCACCAAATTCTTATGGTAAAGGCATCAATTGCAATTAATGCTCGCTGCACTTCACTACCCGAAGTGACCATAAGAATTTGGTTCTACCTTCGATATTGCATTATTGTATTATTTGGGGACTACAGATGTAACTTGGGTTAAGACTCTTGAAGTGATTAGGTTATCCCTTTGAAAGCCAAAGCAAAGTTGGCTTTTATTGGGAGAATCTGCTCTTTTTTGGAACTCTCTCCCCAAAATATTTAAAGGCCGTAGGGGGTTTCCTTGTGAAACTCCTACGGGGATTTTTGGGGATTTTATGAAAAAAGTCTTTAAATATTTTGGGGACAGTATTGCATTATTGCATGGTTGGGGACTACAGATGTAACTTGGGTTGAATTAACGTAACTGTTTAGGTGCTCCTATTTTAAGGCAAAAAATAGGCATTTTTGTGTATGTTGACGTAGGGACGCACGGCCGTGCGTCCCTACGTGAGAAAAATTTAGCAAAAACAGGCGCAAAAAGGGCATTTTTTGACCAAAATAGTGGGTGCCTAAAT
>JALVCY010000365.1 GCA_027009605.1 Saprospiraceae bacterium | reverse complement strand
CCAAATCATCTCAACCTGCGAAGCACTCAACCACGAAGTCCGAAGGACAAGTTCTCAACCTAGAGAGCCGAAGGCGAACGTTCTCAACTTTTTCAACTAGCGCAGCGAATCAACTTCTTCAACTCCCTCAACCACAAAAGTCAAGCATCCGGCAATAAAGCCAAAAACAAACTACTACCGAAGCCAAAGACCAAAAGCGCCACAGGCGCGCCCAAAAGACCAAAGACAAAAAAAATCTAAACCCCAAAACCACCCATCAAAATCATAAGAAACTGTTAATCCAAAGAAAAAAATGAACGTATAGGCCATTATTTCACTTTATATATCAAATAAACATGTAATTTTGTGTATTCCTAGATTGTTTTATATTAAATTTGGGGATTATACAACAAATTGAGTACTACCGATGAATAAACTATTCCTAATTATTATCCTCTTGATTTATGGTTCAGGGGATATCTTTGGCTGCGACTGTGTCCCGCTTCCCCTTAAAAAGGAGTTAAAAGAAGTGGATCAAGTCTTTCGCGGCCGGGTCATAGCCGTCAATCTTAGGGCTTACCCTATTTCTTATGAATTTGAAGTCTTAAAAGTTTGGAAAGGCAAGCGCAAGCGAAAGGTGACGATTACTTCCGGCATCGGTAGCGGCGATTGTGGCATGAACTTCGAGAATGGCCAAGAGTATTTGGTCTTCGCCAAGCGGGGTAAAACCACTACTTGTCGTCGAACCGCAGCCATTGGAAAAACACAAGATGTTGCCGTCTTGAATTGGATGTATGACAAGTACTTTCGTAAAACCTTGAAAAAGAGTAAGCCGGGGCCCTTGACAAAGACGGAAGCCTCTTATATCAGTGGATTAGTGATGATTCCCCGGGATAGTTTGGAAGGCAAGACCATTGCCATCTTTGACACATCCTTTCCGATTTCTAAGAGAGATTTCTTCAAAGCTTGGGGCGGACACAAAGTAGATGTTCATTATCTTCTATTGGACGCAGACGAAAAAAAGGAATATGGTGTCGATGCCATGTTGGTCGCTTGGACACAAGGTGATATTGTGGACACCGAAAAGCAGTTCCTCCTTGAAAAAATCATCTCCAAACCAACTACCGAAGAAAAGCCCGAAGAAGTGCTTTCGCGAAAAGAGTGATATTCCGGTCCCCCTAGTACAGAATCCCCGTTGGCACGCAAACCGTACGTGCCACGGAAACCTAACGAGCGATTCAATTCCAACAACCAAACAGAATATCGAATGATGAATAACGAATGCCAAATAATGAAATAAAACCCTCAACAAAAACCCATATCATCTCAACCTGCGAAGCTCTCAACCCGAAGTCCGAATCCACGATAGTAATCGGGACAAGTCTCAACAAGAGAGCCGAAGGCGAATGTCTCAACTTTTCAACTAGCGAAGCATGCGAGCGAATCAACTCTTTCAACTAGCGCAGCGAATCAACTTCATCAACTCAACGCAAATACCTCCCCAAAGTAACCAACATTTGCGGCTGAATCTGTCGAAAACCATGATATTTAATCAGGCTGTCAGCATATTGGAGATTAAATTCTACGATTGGATTCACTTCCACAAAGTATTTGTCTTTGAAAGGAAATTGCCAGCCAAAGCCCGAAGAAATCGTGGTCGTAAAAGCTAGGCCACTTCGGGTGTCCATCTCCTCCTTGAATTTGCCCGTAGTCTCTCCGGTAAAAAAGAAAAAACGGCTTGTTGGGCTAGAGGCCGGTTCTACTAGATTCAGAAAAGTGGTCGTTGTTTTCACTCTTTGGCCAAAATGGGCATATAGATTGAGGCCGCTATGAATAAAGAATCGGTTCTTTTTATTTTTTTTGCCTAGGTATTGCCGGTAGTTGAGTTGGATAGGGATGGTGACAACAGGAACAATTTTGCCATATTTATTAAGCGAATAGGTGTCGTAGTAATATTCAATGACATTTTTGGTGCCGATTGGATGGCTGAGTTGTCCGTCTGGCGCACGGCCGCGATTGAGTAGGGCACTATTTACTTTTGCGGTATAATAATTTTTGATATGGGTGTTGTTGGGTAAAGCCGAGTGAAGATTAGGGTAATATTTTAGGCCGCTGGAAAAGGTGAGAGCTATTTTAGAGCTTAGGGGAACCTGCCAATCAACAACAGCTTCCAAATTGACTAAACTAGAAACCCTAATCCCGATGGCTTTACTAGGTGGTGTCATTTGTGCGCAAGCACGCTCGGCAAGAAAAAACGATAAAATGATAATCAGAGAAAAACTGTATTTATTCATGGCTAATGGCTGTTTGTGAAGTACGGAATTTTCCCAATGAAACGCTTATTTTGGGGGTTAAGGTTTGCAGTCCATGATATTTAACAACACTAAATAATGGTTTTGTCATAATTTGTAGTTTAGGGGTAATGTCTATAAAGTATCTTTTGAATAACCGAATTCGACCTTGCAGGCCAATGGCGTAGTCAAAGTTCGTTTCCACTGTAGGTGTGATGCGGACAACTTCCTGATACATAGCGATTTGTGATTGGTATTCAGGCGAAAAACCAAAGTTTTTTATTCGTTTTCCTTTGATAGACAAGGCATATCCCTTGTGGAAAAATAAAAGCATCTCCATTTTTAGCGAAAGCTGCCAAGACTGTTTTTTGGGCGTTAATTGACGAACAAAGAAAAAACTCACAGGAATGGAAAAGGAGGGGACAAAGTAGCCGAGCCGGGAGTAAGAAGTAGTTCCATCAAAATAGTGGACATCTTTTTGAATTTTACGGTGGATTTGGGACGGTCGAGTGTTATGATAATTGGGGTGGACTTGGGTCGTTGCGGTAAAATAATTAGTTACGATGCCCTCGTTTAATTTAGATGGTGTGTACCATTTGAAGCCGCCGGATAGTCCAAAGATATTATCTTCAACTTTTAGAAACTCATAATTGACCGTCAACTCCTTGTGGATGAGATCGCTTGCGCAAAAAGCGGAACTATATTGCCAAATGGCTTGGGTCTGACCCAATAACGAGTAGGAAACACCTAGAAAAAAGAAAAGGAGTCGTAACTCGAGTTTTGATAAATTCAGCTTGGGTCGGTAGCCATAAAACAGCATGCTTAATCCTTAATCTATATTCAGTTACCAAAAAAAAGCGTACTTCTCAAGATGAATTCATCAGGGAAGTACGCTTGTGCACTTATTAGAGTAGAGAACTATCTAGTTATGTCCTACTTAAAAGGATCGGCATATCTTTCATCCGTAAGGATAGAATCATCCGTAAAACTTTTTAAGAAAGCAACTAAAGGCGCTTTGTCTGCTTCTGTCAAGCCCAATCCGGGATGACCATTGGTCTTTAATTGTGAAGCCAAGTTTCTGTGATTTTTGATTCCACTGATATAATGCTCTACAACGTCTTCCAAGGTCTCCAAAGAGCCATCATGCATATAAGGGCCGGTAAGCTCGATATTTCTTAACGAAGGGACTTTGAATACCCCATCAAAGGCTGAATTGTTGTCTCGTGCGCCTACTCCTTTATCCTCATAAACCATGTACAAGCCATTGTTGGCCGTAGGTACTGTTGACCTTGCGGCAAATTTGCTGTGACAAGAAGTACAATGCTGCATAAAGATGTTTTTTCCTTGGTTCTGCAATGGGCTTAATTCATCAAAATAGGCCATTTCATCACCGTTATGGGTGTTCATGCCTTCATCAAAAGGCGAATGATAGCTGCCCATAGAGTTCACAAATTGCTGAATCGCATCCAAGACATTATCCTCGGTGATTCCATCGGGATAAGCCTCCATAAAGAGCCATTTGTAGTATTTTTGGTTTTCTTTGACCTTTTCGACAACTTCATGCATGTGCATGCCCATTTCGAGGTCACTGGCCAATGATTGGGTGGCTTGTTCGGCTACACTTTTGGCGCGATCATCCCAAAAGAAGTTAATGTTAAAGAAACTGGCAGTGCCGTAATAGGCACCAAAATTAACAGTACTACCTAAGCCAATCGAATTACGGGTCGTTTGTCGATCATTGATACCGTCACTGACTTTTTTGCCGTCAGCAAAGGCCAATTCTTGGATGTGGCAAGAAGCACAAGAGACTTCATTTGTCTTAGATAGTTTTTTGTCATAAAACAATACGCGACCCAAAGTGGCTTTCTCATTGTCAATCTTAGGTGCACGGAAAGCACTGTTTTTTAAGTATTGAGGAAAGTCAACGGAATAATCGTAGGCCTTTTCAGGCAAATTTACATAGTTGCTGGCTTCTTCGTAAGCATCGTGGTAGGGGTTGATGGTAACGGGCTCTGTGGCTTTTTTACAACTGGTCAGCGAGACCAAAAAGGCCAGAAAAAGGATGGGCATAAAAATCTTCATAACGATTTATTTTGTGTGAATAATTAAGAGTAATGTCTATGATGTACTATTACTCAATTCCAAAGATAAGACGTTATAGGCAAAAAGTTAGTGTTTGCTGAGTTAAAAAAATAGTTAAAGTTTTAGCAAATTGCTAATGTGTTGGCTTAAGTGATTGATTATTAGCTAGTTGCAAGAAGTAGTGTGGGGCTAAATGGAAGTGCCTGAAAATTTGAATTTTAACATTTAGACATGAAAAAAAGCGCACTTTTAGGTTTTTTTATCCTAAAAGTACGCTTTTCCGTAAGGTGTTCACACTTCACCATTCAGTTCTAATACTATTTAAACGGATCCGAAAATCTCTTGTCAGTACGTACCGACTCGTCTGTCAAAGTCTTTAAGAAGGCCACTAATGGCGCCTTGTCAGCATGAGTCAAACCCAGACCGGGTTGGCCGTAAGTTGTTAGATTAGGGTGTAAGTTGACGTGATTTTTGATGCCGCTGATGTAATGCTCGACGACGTCATCCAAAGTAGCGAAGGAGCCATTGTGCATGTAAGGGGCGGTCAAAGCGACATTTCTTAGAGAAGGAACTTTGAAGACTCCATTCTCAGCTGAAGTGTGATTAGGCAAAGCGCCTCTTCCTTTATCTTGATAATGTAGATACAAGCCATTGTTGGCTACAGGTACCAAAGACCTTGCGGCAAATTGGCTATGGCAGGATGCACATTTTTCCATGAAGATTTGCTTTCCTTTATTTTCAGAAACAGTGAAATTGGCAAAATCATCTTCTGCGTTGCCATTATTAGCTTCCATACCTTCGTCAAATCGAGAGTGAAAACTACCCATGGTATTGACAAATTGCTGAATGGCATCCAAAATATTATCTTCACTGATGCCATCCGGATACGCCTCCATAAAGAGCCATTTGTAGTATTTTTGGTTTTCTTTGACTCTACTTACAACCTCGTGCATACTCATACCCATTTCGCGGTCACTGGCCAAGGATTGGGTGGCTTGTTCGGCTACGCTTTCGGCACGGTCATCCCAAAAGAAATTGATGACTCCACCCCCAAAGCTGCTAGGTGTACCGCTTCCATAAGAAGAACCAATGCTAATGGCACTCGTTAGCCCGATAGAGTTTCGGGTAGTCTGTCTATTGTTGATGCCATCGCTGACCTTTTTGCCATCGGCAAAGGCTTTTTCTTGAATGTGGCAGGATGCGCAGGAGACTTCGTTGGTCTTAGACAGGTTTTTGTCGTAAAATAATACCCGACCCAAGGTCGCTTTTTCGTTGTCCACGTCTGGGGTTATAAATCCATTCCTCGTTAAGTAACTGGGAAACTCAGGTGCATAATCAACGGCTATTTCCGGTACATCCAAGACCTTGCTCGTTTCAATATAGGCATCATGATAGGGGTCAATGATAATAGGCTCAGTTGTTTTTTTACAACTGGCAAAGGTCAGTAAGCTCAATAGGACAATGGGGACTAAAATTTTCATAAGTCTAATTATTCTGTGATGGATTCAGCATAATGGTACGACCGGTGAATTCTTTGCGGGAGTCTAATACTTACAAGAATAGATGGTTTGTCCATATTATGCTATTCGTACAAAGATAAGGCGTTTTGATGATATTTATTGAGCTTTAACTGTTAAATAGTGTTAAATTTTGTGGGAAGTTCAGTAGCGCCAAATTTATTTGGCTGATTGGTAGCGCCAAATTTATTTGGCGAAAAAGAAAAGCCGACCCACCCCAACCGGAATTAAGATGGAAGATTGCAGAATGAAGAGATGAGAAGTGAAGAATAGTCCCCATTAGAGTTCTTGCCCCGAATCCCCAAAATATTTAAAGACTTTCATCATGAAATCCCCAAAAATCCCCTTTGCGGAAAGGGGCCTTTACGGCCTTGGTAGCAGCCAAATTTATTTGGCTAAATAATCCTTGTTCCAAATAAATTTGGAACTACCAACTAATCCACAAAATATTGATTTTTTATTTGGCGGGCACTCCTTTTACTTCTAAAATCTGAATTCGTCAATCTTAACTCTTCAATCCGTCATGCCCCAACCGGAATTAAGAGTTAAGATTGCAGAGTTAAGAGTTGAGAAGTGTGGAGCAGCCCCCGCTATAGCTCTTGCCCCCAATCCCCAAAATATTTAAAGACTTTTTTCATGAAATCCCCAAAAATCCCCTTTGCGGAAAGGGGCCTTTACGGCCTTGGTAGCAGCCAAATTTATTTGGCTGAAAAATCCATGTTCCAAATAAATTTGGAACTACCAACAAATCCACGAAATATGGATTTTTTATTTGGCGGGCACTCCTTTTACTTCTAAAATCGTAACTCGTAACTCTTAACTCTTCAATCCGACACGCCCCAACAGGAATTAAGATGGAAGAATGCAGAATTAAGAGTGGAGAAGTAGGGAGTAGCTAAAAAAAAAGGAAGACCCCCAAAAAAAACTAAATTGTGTGGCCGCCTACCCGTTATACCGTCATGCCGCTACACCGCTACACCGTTCCTTGGTAGCGCCAAATTTATTTGGCGAAAAAGAAAGCCGATCCAAAAGAAAGTCCCCATCTCCCGAATGAATTCGGAAGTACCGACGCTAAAGCCAAATGGGTTTCCGGTATAAAAAAAACGAAGTTTGAATGTTATCTCCACAATTTATGAACTTTTTTGTTTATGTGTGTTTTAACTCCTTGTCTTTTAATGCTTTACAAATAATTTTGACAACTTATGTATGCATCCAAAGTGCTCTCTCTTTTGTTCTTTTCTTTCTTTTTTGCGCAAGCTAACCATGCCCAAACGTGTGATGATATTTCCGGATTTACTAAGCTGGGAGATTTTGAAGGGCATGGCTATTATCTATCCAACCAAAACTTGAATTGGAAGGACGCCAATCATCTGACCCTGCTCAAAGGAGGGTATCTAGCAACCATCAACACACAAGCAGAAAATGACTTTATCAAAGAGCATCTCGGGGGGCGGATGGTTTTTATTGGACTCAATGATGAAAATCAAGAAGGCATGGCCAGATGGACGAATGGAGAACCCGTGACTTTGGATTTGAGTAGTGGCAATACAGGAGACGCCGACTTTGCAGTGATGAATTTTTGGGACGGCCACTGGGCTTTTGGCAATAAGTGGGAAGAGCGGCCTTTTATTATGGAAGTGAATTGTGATGGTTCTTGGGTACCGCCGGTTGATTTTGGCCCGGTTCAAGTATTTATTTTTGCCGGCCAATCCAATATGACCGGAGGGGGCGTGACAAATGAGTTGAATCCCGCACTAAGGGTCTTGCCTGCCAATGTCCGGTTTTCAGATTTGGCCAATTGGACGGTTTATACCGATTTTGAGACCGCCGGTAATTTTGGCCCGGAAGTAGGCTTTGTTCACGAAATTGCGCAAGCTCATCCGGACAAAAAATATCTAATCATCAAATATGGCTATGGCGGCTCCGGGATGCGAGATTGGCTCCCCGGTGTCTGGCATTACAATACTTTGATGAATCATATCAATGGGAGTTTGGCTAATCTGGATGAAGACTATGAACTGGCCGGCTTGGTTTGGATGCAGGGAGAGACCGACGCATTTAGTCCCCAAGAAGCGGGATTGTACGAGTCTCGATTGACATCTTTTGTACAAGGCTTGCGCAATCAATTGGGGGCGCCCGACTTGCCGGTGATGATTGGCCAAGTGGATCCCCCGGCGGCCTGTTGTACCGCTACGGTCAATGCCGCTGAAGTTAATTTTGTGGACAACGACGCACATGCCGCCTATGTGCCCACGGGGGGCGTTGCCCGTTGGTGGTACAATCAAATACACTATAATACGGCCGGTCAATTGGATTTAGGTCGTCGTTTTTATGCCGGTTATCAGTCGATTATGCCCCAAGGATTTGCGCTGCAATGCCCTGAAAATAAGGACGTTAACTTGGAAGACACGCAGACCAATATTGCAGTGTCGTGGGAGTTGGCGTCGGTTACATCGGATTGTGCGCAAGGGGATGAAGTTATTTTTACGCAAGTAGAAGGCTTGCCTTCCGGTTCGCTCTTTGATGTGGGGATTCATGAGATTGCCTACTTGGCTACAGATAATTGTGGGCAGGAGGACTCTTGTCGTTTTACGATTACGGTTCATGATTTTAATCCTTGTCCTTCTGAGTTGGCCGGTTATGAATACTTAGGCGAGTTTGAAAATCAAGTGTATTTCCTTTCGGAAAATAAGCTCACTTGGGAAGCCGCTCATTCGGCAGTTGCCGGCAATGGGCATTTGGCGGATATTCAGTCGCAAGACGAAAATGATTTCTTAAAATCTACTTTGGGCGACAAAATGGTTTTTATAGGCTTTAACGATGCCGAAAGCGAAGGCCAACCGGCTTGGTCGTCGGGCACTAGTGTGAGCCTGGATTTGAGCTATCAAAATAGTGACCAAAATGACTACGCCGTCATGAATTTTTGGGCCGGAACGTGGCAAATGGTGAATAAATGGGTGGAAAAACGTTTTGTCCTAGAGCGGTCTTGTACGGGCGCTTTTATGGGCTTGCGCCAAAATGATGAAAGCCTATCGGACTCGATGCACCCCGAAATCTTCCCTAATCCGGCGCATAGCTTTATTCAAGTGTCCATACAAAGTGACGTGGCGCAAGACCTTTCGTTGGAGATTTTTAGTATTTATGGGCAGCGCTTCCTTGCGGAAAAAAGGACGGTGCCTGCCGGAACATCTATTCAGGAATTGGATGTAATGAAGCTGCCTAAAGGGGTTTATTTTGTCCGGACACCTTCAGGGCAGGTGGCACGATTTGTAAAGGAGTAGGGCAGTACCGGCGGTTTCTACAGGCGTCGATGGGGCAATTTACCCTTCTCAGGCTGTTTTTATTTTTTTGTTGCCCCCCTGACTCCCTTCACCGCATCAGCAAGAGCCGGGTCTCCGAAAACCGAAGGGGATTGCGGTCGGGATTCCATAATACGATGGTGCAGGAGCCGGCCGGATATTCTTCTTTGGTCAGGAGGAAGGAGGCTTGCGCAAAATTCCAGCTATTCAGAAATTTTGTGGTCAATCGCTGACTTCGCCAAAAGTCGTGGGGACTATCTTTGACCGAATAGGCGATGACCGTGCCGGTATTGATGGGCCCCTTAAAAATAGTTTGGTATCTGACATGCAGACTATCCAATCCTTGAGCCCAATAATCTTCGAGCCGGATGGTGAATCCATAATCATAAGCCTCTGTGGAGACAATTCCTTCTTCCAAAAACGGGGGCGCAGGGAAGTGTGCCTTGCGGTGGAGCACCGTGTCCAAAAGCAGGGTCTCTTTGCGGCTTGTTTTTCCAAATAGATCATCCGGTGACAGCCCGTTTTTTGGGCGGAGTTGTTGCCACTGAATGATGGGATTAGAGACGAGCGTAGTGTCGATTGTCCGCAATCTGATTTGTTGGATGACAGGCGCCGGGCGGGTCTCCGCAGGTTTTCTGAAAAGTGGATTGACCCACAATCCGTCTTGGGCATTAGACGGGGTAAAGCGATAGGTGTAAAGCGCATGGTCCCGGGTCAGATAATCTATAAAAAAAGGTTGGCCTTTATATAAAAACGTCTTTAGGCGCAGAGCCGTAGCCGGTTGAAACTTGACTTTGACCCGCATAACCGCCCCGGTATCTTGGGGTACGTCCACCCATTGATTCCAGCGGATGTCTTCTTGGAATAAATCGTTGACTTGGAGACCGGAATTGGTGTTTTTTTGATATAAAATAAGCTCGTTTTGCCGGCTTACCGGATGATAATGACTCAATATGGATTGGATGACCAATGGCTCGTCATTGAGTAAGTAGGCTTCGTCCAAGCCATTCAATTGGCCATCCGGCAGATGAAAAAGAAGCCATTCGGGGCCGGTATCCAACTGAAATGCCCGGGCATCGGTCTCATCAAACCAATGCGAAAAATGCCCGGATTGGAGCGTCTGACGGGGTTGCCAATGAATCGGGTTGGCTTTTGCGTAAGTGAGTTCCCAAGGGAAAAAGTCGATGGTTTCTGAGCCGATAATTTTCAAAAATTCAGGACTTAGTTGAGCTTTCGCCAAATTATGAATCATGCGTTGGTGGTCTTCATCTTTGGTGCTTTGGGTATGCAAAATCCATTTGTTGAAGTAGGTAACTCGTTGATTATCAATACTTATTTGGCGAAAGCCGGGGAGTCGAGACATATTTCCATAAAAAGCCAAGAGACTCCAAATGGGCCAGACCAACAGCTTCCAACTTTTGCGGTCAGCCACCACAAAAATAATTCCCCAAAATAAAATCAAGAAGCCAAAAAGGATGGCGTTGTGGTTGTGATCTTCTCTGGACATGGCATGTTTCCACATAAAAAACAAGGGCAGAGCCAGCACAAAAAAGGCTTGCCGCCCCTTAGATTCTCGATACATCAAAGGAAAGAGCACGACAGCGCCCAAAAATAAACTCAAATACCACCAATTATTCTCCGGAAAACTAGCCAAAGCACCGTATCCGCTCATCAAATGAAAGACGCCCAAAACATAGTCCAAAATCAGCCCAAATCGATGAAA
>JALVCY010000364.1 GCA_027009605.1 Saprospiraceae bacterium | reverse complement strand
GTAACTGTTTAGGTGCCCCAATTTTTAGGTAGAAAATAGGCATTTTTGTGGATGTTGAAGCTACAATTTTTGAAGCGTAGCTGGGCTACGTGAGAAAATTTTAGCAAAAACAGGCGCAAAAAGGGCATTTTCTAACAAAAATTAGCGGGTGGCTAAATAGTTACAAAATAATATCTTTGTGAGTATCCGCCGCCAATGGTACGTTTTTGCGCAAGCGAAATAAGAAATCAAACAAGGCTGGTTCAATTTTCGTTACCATGGAGCATGCAAACATTAACCGATTAAAAACGTAATTACTCAGCAGGAATTATTGGCTAATAAAGCCTGATTCTTAAAAAATCCATGTTGAATACGTTAACAAAAATCTACTTTTCGATGAAAAAATACACATTCTTATTACTCATTGCCCTAAGCCTGGTCGCTTGTGACCCCAAAGATGTCCAAAAAACCATGGAAATATTGACCAGTTCTTCTGAATTGACCCAAAGCGAAGCCGGTGCAGGGCTCAAAGAAGCCTTGAATTTGGGTGTAAGCCACGGTGTTAGTCTCCTTTCGGCGAAAGACGGCTTCTTCAAAAGTCAATACAAAATACTCTTGCCGCCGGATGCCCAAAAAGTAGCCGCCAAACTAAAAAATGTCCCGGGTTTTACGAAAGTAGAAGACATCATCTTGGAAAAAATCAATCGCGGAGCAGAAGATGCGGCCAAAAAAGCCAAGCCAATTTTTGTGGCGGCGATTAAGAAAATGACCTTTCGGGATGCATTTGATATCTTGATGGGCGGAGATGATGCAGCCACAAAATATCTGAAAAAAGCAACCTATAACCAGCTTTATAAAGAGTTTAATCCGGTGATTATCAATTCTTTAGACAAGTTTCAGGCGCGCAAATATTGGGGCGATGCGGTGAATGCCTATAATAGTATTCCCTTTATCAGCCAAAAGGCCAATCCCGATTTGGACGGCTATGTCACGGAGCAAGCTTTGAAAAGTCTGTTTATCATGGTGCAAAAAGAAGAGTACGATATTCGGAAAAATAAGGCGAAACGGGTCTCGGATCTTCTGAAAAAGGTTTTTGCGAAGCAGGATAAATAGAGTGAGAGATGAGTGGTGAGTGGTGAGAGATGAGTAGTGAGTGGTGAGGGGTGAGTAGTGAGTGGTGAGTAGTGAGTGGTGAGTAGTGAGAAAGTTGAAGAAGTTGATTCACTTGTCCTTCGGACTTCGTTAGTTGATTCGCTTCGCTAGTTGAAAAAGTTGAAGGTTGCTAAGAAAGAAAATAAATCTGCGGAAATCTGTGGTATTAATCTGCGAGAATCTGCGGGAAAACAAATCTGCGGGAATCTGCGGGAAAAAATCTGCGCATATCAGCGAGAAATAATCAGCGGAAAAAGAATCATCGAACAAATCTAAATAGTTACCTAAAAAATAAAGCATTTGGCAGCACTGCGAGAAAACAAATGGAGTCGTTATATTACGTTGGGTCTGGCCATTTTGGTGATAGGGGCGGTTATCTATTTTTTGGGTAGCATCTTGGTTTATGTGGTGATTGCTTGGATTTTGTCCTTGATTGGTCGTCCGGTGACGCAGTTTTTGTTGAAGAAATTGCGGTTTAACCGGCTCAAGAGCGGACCCAGCTTAGCTTCGGCCATTGTTTTGATATTATTTTTTGTATTTTTTGGGTTGATCTTGGCGATTTTTTCACCGATGTTTATTGAGCAAGCACGGGTATTGACCAAGCTGAATACGACCAATATTACGGAAGCGCTATCTGTTCCGCTTTCGCAAATAGATAACTGGCTGGTCAAAATGAATATATTCCATCCCGGACAGACCGTCGTCCATGAATTTGAAGGGGATATTCGACGTTTTTTGGCTCCGGCACAGATTGGGCGTTTCTTCGGTTCTATTGTTTCCATTGCTACGAGTGCGATTTTTGGGTTGTTTGCGGTGACCTTTATCTTATTTTTCTTTTTGAAAGAAGATGGGTTGGTCTTGGGCTTTTTGCATGCCGTCACTCCTGCCAAATATGATGACAATGTGACCAATGCCATCGAAAAGTTGACCACCTTATTGTCTCGATATTTTTTGGGAATTAGTGCGCAAGTGCTGACGATTACCACGATTGTAACGATTGGATTGAGTCTCTTGGGCGTGGAAAATGCCTTTTTAATCGGGATATTTGCGGCTTTGATTAATGTCATTCCTTATTTGGGGCCGATGTTGGGTGCGATTTTCGGGATGTTTATTGTGATTTCTACGGGAATGGAAGCGGATTTTTATGCGGAGACGGTGCCTAAATTGTGGCGGGTTGCGATTGTTTTCGGGGTGGTGCAGATGATTGACAATTTTGTGCTGCAACCCTATATTTTCTCTAAAAGTGTCTTGGCGCATCCTTTGGAAATCTTTATGGTTATCTTGATTGGGGGCAAATTAGGCGGTATTTTGGGGATGATTGTGGCTATTCCGGCGTATTCGGTGCTTCGGGTGATGGCGCATGTGTTTTTGAGTGAGTTTGAAGTGATTCAGCGGCTGACTACCCGGATGGATGAAATTGATTGAGTTTTTTGGGGTTGAGAGAGTTGAAGAAGTTGAGAAAGTTGAGACGTTCGCCTTCGGCTCTCTAGGTTGAGAACTCGTCCCGATTACTATCGTGGATTCGGACTTCGTGGTTGAGTGCTTCGCAGGTTGAGATGATTTGGATTTTTGCCGGGGTTTTACTTCATCATTCGATATTGGGCATTCGGCATTCGATATTCTGCTTGGTTTTTTAGTTGAGGAAGGTTGAGACGTTCGCCTTCGGCTCTCTTGGTTGAGGCTTGTCCCGATTACTATCGTGGATTCGGACTTCGTAGTTGAGTGCTTCGCAGGTTGAGATGATTTGGATTTTTACCGGGATTTTTACTTCATTATTCGACATTCGGCATTCATCATTCGATATTCTGCAAGTTTATAGTTCTGTGGTGATTTTTGGGGAGATTTCCAAAATTCTGTGTGGTTGGGCTTTATTGGTAGGGGGCTTGGCG
>JALVCY010000363.1 GCA_027009605.1 Saprospiraceae bacterium | reverse complement strand
CCGTTGGATACTTATACTTCCGGCATCTATATTGCTAAGGTTTACACATTGGACGGCGTAGTACTCAAAAAATTCAATGTCACCAAAGATGAGTTTTAGCCTCTTTTAAGATACAACTTATTATAATCCCTAGAAAAGCCTGAACTTCATTGTTTTGGGCTTTTCTTTTTTTTGGGCGGCTAGCGATGCCTTTGGTGCTCAATTTGTCCTTCGGGCGTTCCGTTTTCTTTGACGATTAATTTGCGAGATTTCTTGCATGCCTCCCGTTGTACTACATACCGCTTACCGTTTGTTGTTGGATATGCATGTTATGTATGCACAGCGTACCACCCACAACTTACAACTGCAACGCCCTCGGCTTAGATACACGACCTCCATACAAGCATCAAAGTAGCATCCCAACCTCCTATTCAAAAAAAAATAAAAAAAATCAGAAAAAGTTTTGCAGAAAAAAAGAAAGGCTTACCTTTGCAGCCGGCGAGAGTCACGGAGTCAGCTCCCTTTGAACTCCCCCAGGGCGGAAACGCAGCAAGGGTAGAAGGTTGTAGCGACTGGTGTGGCTTCTCGCTTTTTTTTGTTTACCATTGCCTTTGGCGTTCAATTTGTACTTCGCACGTTCAATTTGCCCTTCGGGCGTTCAATTGCCTTTGGCGTTCAAGGAGTATACTCTTGGCGGCCTTCCCGTTACAACGATACACCGTTACACCTTTATACCGTTAGTTGCCTTTGGCGTTCAAGGAGCAATATTTCTATCCTGCCTTCCCGCTATACCGTTACACCGTTGTACCGTTACACCGCTATATTAACAAATGCCTATTTTCTATCTAAAAATTGGGGCACCTAAACAGTTACAATAAAAAGAGCCACGCAAACCGGTTTACGTGACTCTCTATTCAGTTAATCAGGCGAAAGATGCCTAATTTGTCAAGACTTAAATAACACCTTCAGCAATCATAGCATCCGCTACTTTCACAAAACCGGCGATGTTTGCACCTTGTACATAATCTACATAGCCTTTCTTACCTTTCCCGTGAAGGATACACTGGTTATGGATATTCTTCATGATTCCATGTAACTTGGCATCGACTTCTTCACGAGTCCAAGATAATCTTAGGCTGTTTTGAGACATCTCTAAACCGGAAGTAGCTACGCCACCTGCATTAGCCGCTTTACCAGGGCCGTACAGAATTTTGTGCTCTTGGAAAATGCTAATGGCTTCCGGCAACGTAGGCATATTCGCACCTTCGGAAACACCAATGATGTTATTTTTCATCATCTTCTTGGCATCTTTGGCGTTAATTTCATTCTGAGTAGCAGATGGGAATGCTAAGTCCGCATTGATGCCCCAAGGCTTCTCGCCTTCCAAGTACAATAGACCAAATTCTTTCGCAAATTCTTTAATTCTACCTCGGCGATTATTCTTCAAGTCCATGATATAGGCTAACTTCTCACGAGTAATCCCATCTTTATCAAACACAGTACCGCCTGAATCAGAAACGGAGTGTACCGAGCCACCCAAATCCAAAATCTTCTCGACCGTATATTGGGCTACATTACCGGAACCGGAAACAATACACTTCTTGCCTTCCAAACCGTTACCTGCATGTTTTAACATTTCATTCATGAAATAAACATTACCATAACCGGTCGCTTCCGGACGGATTAAACTTCCACCATACTCTAAGGCTTTACCTGTAAGCACACCCGTATGGGTTTTAGTCAATCTTTTGTACATACCATACAAATAGCCGATTTCACGACCACCTACACCAATATCACCGGCAGGAACATCCGCATCAGGCCCAATGTGACGGAACAATTCCATCATAAAGCTTTGAGTAAAGCGCATGACTTCACCATCTGACTTTCCTTTCGGGTCAAAATCAGAGCCTCCTTTGGCACCGCCCATAGGTAATGTGGTCAAACTATTTTTCAGGATTTGCTCAAAACCTAAGAATTTTAAGATACTTAGGTTTACACTAGGATGGAATCTCAATCCGCCCTTGTATGGCCCAATCGCATTGTTAAATTGTACACGATAGCCTTTGTTCACTTGTATCCTTCCGGCATCATCCACCCAAGTCACCCGAAACTGAATAGTTCTATCCGGCTCGGTCAACCGTTCTAAAATTGCATGCTCTTTGTACTTTTTGTTCTTACGAATAAAAGGAACAATTACTTCGGCAACCTCATGAACTGCTTGGTGAAATTCAGGTTGGTTAGGATTGCGTAGCTTCAAACCGGACATAAATTTTTCTAAGTCCTTTTGAGCTACTCTTGATAAAGTTGTCATAAAAGAGTTTTTATTGTAAAGGGAAATAATCGTGACAAATGTAGGTCATTTTGTGTAACTTCCAAAAGTTTTTTGATGTTTTTGCACAGGAGAACGAGTGATAAACTTCACCTTTTTTATGCAAATCTTAAAAAAGATGCATACAATATAAAGATTATGATAATACAGGCAGCGTTTTAACCCAATCCTCCGTTTTAGGAGTAAATTAGATAAAATAATTATTGACACCCAACCTAGAAATGTATAAAGATTGCCCTTATTAGAGAGAGTTGGCCCCTTATCCTAGATTGGATGGGGGCTTGCTTTTTTTTGGTTGGGTAATGGCCAAATTTATTGGCTGAAAATAATAGCTGATTCTTTGACAAATCCCGGACAGACCGAGTTGATAATAAATTCTAATTAACAAAGTGACAGCAAATATTTAAAGATTCTGCCATAAAAAAAAACAAATCCCCTTTGGAAATGCTACCGTACAAACACAAGTCATAATGAAAAAAATCAATATATAGTCAGGTAGATTTTCATTGCTTTGCCGTTGGTTTTACTTTACCGTTGGTTTTACTTTACCGTTGGTTTTAACCAACGGACACAGGAAGCAAGTCTATAAGGGGCTTTAGCCCCATTCGGTTACCCAAAAAAATAAAAAAATGCGGCTAAAGCCGGCTTCCCACTTAGTTTTGGTCCGTCAGCTAAAGCAGACGGTAAAAGCTAAAGCAGACGGTAAAACTCATT
>JALVCY010000362.1 GCA_027009605.1 Saprospiraceae bacterium | reverse complement strand
CACCAAACGGGACTTTCCGGTAATCGACTATTTGTTCACGTCCCCACCCTATTGGGACATGCTCAATATGAAAGGAGCCGAAAATCAAGCCACCCGAAAAGCCAAAGGTCTGCAACTCAATTATTCAGACGACACCCACGACTTAGGCAATATCACAGATTACGAACAATTTGTCGATGAACTATGCACCATTTATGCGAAGCTGGCGCAAAAAATGAAGCCCGGTGCTTATCTGACCATCATCGTCAAGAACATCAAGAAAAAGGGCAAAAGCTATCCTTTAGCGTATGATTTGGGTTGGAAGCTACAGGAATATTTTACCTTGATGCCTGAATTTTTCTGGTTGCAAGATGATTTGCGCTTAGCACCCTATGGCTATGGCTATACTTTTGTGAGCAATACTTTTCATCAGTATTGCTTGAGTTTTCGGAGGGAAGGGTAAATTGGCATTTATCCAACCTAAGCTATGGGTTCTCGGAAATATCGAAACTAAGATCAGTCGGTTCTTCTAAACCGTTCCAATATAACCGCTTCTATGCCCTTACCGGTCTTTGCGTACTGGTATTCTCCATCGATTTGCCAAAATTTTCTCACGTAGGGACGCACGGCCGTGCGTCCCTACGTCAACATCCACAGAAATGCCTATTTTCTACCTAAAAATTGGGGCACCTAAACAGTTACAACTTTTGCAGTTTGTCAAAAATACATTTTTTTTGAAAAAATTTTTTATATCAGCACTGTTTGTTTAGTGCCGAATTTATACCAAGCAAAACGTCTAAAAACGCCTAACCGTCACCCTCCAAAATACACCCCAATCACCCCATCCGTCACCACTTTCCTTCCAAATTTACCCCGCGCATAGTCAAAACCTTTTTCCATCATTTTTCGACGCAAGTCGCTATCTATCAATATCTTTTCTATCGCTTGCGCCAAATCTTCTGACTCCAACGGATTGATATACAAGCTATTAGGCCCGCCGGCTTCGGGGAGCGAGCTTACATTAGAAGTAATCACCGGTGTTTTGCTCAAGAGTGCTTCGACCACCGGAAGCCCAAAACCTTCGTACAGAGAAGGATAAATCAAAGCCTGCGCTTCCTGATAAATAACCTGAAGATGTTCGTTGTTAGAAAGATTTTCTACCCAGAGAACAAGGTGCTCGATGCCAATGGATTGAATCAACGCCCGAATCTCCTTGATGCCTTGTCTAGGACGACCGACAATCACCAAGGGAATGCGCAAGTCTTTAGGCAGATGCCGATAGGCTTCAATTAATAATTTTACATTCTTTCGGGTCTCTACGCTACCGACAAATAATAAATACTCATCGGGGATTTGATATTGCGCTTTGATGGCTTTTCCCGAAAGGGTCGAAGGCTGATAATATAAAGCATCACAGCTTTGATAAACCACCTTAATTTTTTGGGGATTCACGCCATATTCTTCGACAATATCTTTTTTGGTGCTTTCGCTAATGGCGATGATGGTATCTGCATTGGCGCAAGCTCTCTTAAACTTAAAATCATAAATATTCCGATCCACAAATGGAAAAGTCTCCGGGTATTTCCGGAAAATCAAATCATGAATAGTGGCCACACTTTTGATTCCTGAATTTTTAATATTTAGCGGAAGCTCATGGCTCAATCCATGATACAACTCGACACCATCTTTTTGCAACTGACTGGTTATCAAGTAGCTACGCCAGAGTGGCTTTTTGGATTTCGGAAAAAAGGTCTGGAAGCCGGAGCCTAGAAAAAATTGAGTTTGGCTATTTTTTTGAAACTTTGGCGAATAGAGAAGATATTCATTTTCGGGATAAAACTCTTGGAGATTTTGGAGCAATGTCCGGCTATAATTACCCAGCCCCGTAAAATTATTAAAAAGTCGTTTGGCATCAAAACCGATCTTCATAGCTTAGGCATAATTAACGGCATGTACGGTACGCGCCATCTCAAAAACTAACTCTGCATTTTCTTCTAATTGATTGCCCACGACAATGACATCGGCACCCGCTTGGGCGGCTCGAGCGGCCTGCTCCGGCGTGCGAATCCCCCCACCCACGATAATCGGTAAATCCACGGCTTTGCGCACTTGGGCAATCATCTCCGCAGAGACAGGATTTTTGGCTCCACTACCGGCATCCAAATAAATCAATTGCAGCCCCAATAACTGCCCCGCCATCGCTGTCGCCATCGCAATATCCGGCTTATCGGCAGGAATGGGCAAGGTATTACTGATATAACTGACGGTAGTCGGGGCGCCGCCATCAATGAGCATATACCCGGTCGGCATAATTTCGACCTGACTTTTCATCAAAAATGGAGCAGTAACCACGTGATTGCCTATCAATAATTCTGCATTCCTTCCGGAAATCAAGCTCAAATACAGCAAAGCATCCGCCTTTTCACTCAATTGAATCGGATTTCCGGGAAACAAAATAGAAGGGATACCACTAACTTCACGGATGGTCTCCAAGCAATCATCCATCCCATCACTGGTCATCAAGCTGCCCCCCACAAAAAACATATCCACTTCCGCACTTTTCCCCTTGTCAATCATCTGTTCCAGAGCCTGCCCCTGGGCATGATCCGGATCGAGCAATACAACAAACAATTTGCGATTGTGCTTCCTAGCGGAAATCAATTGATTAAGAATACCTATATGTCGTCTATTTTTTTGCATAATGAAGAAGCAAAGATAAAGGAAAATATAGGACTTTTTATAATTGATACCCCAAAAGAGCCGACCCACCGAAAAATTCCGCTCTCCAAGCCCAAAACCGGCTCAGCCATGCCCCAAAAGCTGCTTGCGCAAAGGCAAAAATATCCGGAATACCGGCCCACGATTTTCAAAATTTACCAAAGGAACGAAGCCGTCCACCAAGCCCCCAACCAATAAAGCCCAAACACACAGAATTTTGGAAATCTCCCCAAAAATCACCACAGAACTATAAACTTGCAGAATATCGAATGATGAATGCCGAATGTCGAATAATGAAGTAAAAATCCCGGTAAAAATCCAAATCATCTCAA
>JALVCY010000361.1 GCA_027009605.1 Saprospiraceae bacterium | reverse complement strand
TTCTTCTTTGGGAATGGTCTTGTAGAGTGCCAGCGCCGAGCCTTTTACACTCCTAAATATCTGATAATCAACTAGTTGGTCATTTTCGGCGTCATAAGACCAGGAGAGTTCGATTTGGGGTTTTAGGTCGCTGCCCCATATTTCGCGGAAGCGTATCTTTAGAAAAGAAATAATCTCATAAGGCTTGGAAGTGATTAGGAATTTGTACTCCTGATTGGTGATTACATTTAGGAAAACCAGTGGTTGCAGATCATCATGATTTACGGTTCCGTAGGCATTATAGGTGGCGATTATATCTACCAAATGTTTGTGTCCATCGGGATTAGGGATATTCTCCCAATCAATGGGTTGGTATGATGGGCTTGCGCGAAATTGGGTAATCTGGCCGCGCATACCATCATCGTAAGGTCGCACGTACATCAATTTGGAAGACGCTACATTTTCACTATCATCAATGGCAATCAATCGATAGACATAATCTCTTCTTTTTAGTGGATCTTTGTCGAGGTACAGATGTTTGCCGTTATTATTATCTAATTCAAATTTTTCTACTTCATCCGGAGCAAGAGAAAGGATGGTTTTCCAAGCACCACCTTGTTTTTCTTTTCTTTGAAATTCGTGCCTGACTACATCGTCGCTTTCGCTAAATTGGTAACCGAGTTCGATACCCTCAGGGGTGGGAACTACATGATGGAGTAAAGGGTTGGATGGAGGCACAACGTCCGGACGAGCCAAGGCTAGGATTTCGGATTTTTCAGAATAGTTGTCTCTTAAATCTGCGGCTAGTACTTGAATAAAGATACTGTCCACTGCAAAATTAGGATCAATATTATAGACAAATGACGTATCGTTAACCGAATGATGAGATATTTGTGTAAACTCAGCATTCCGGCTATTAGCTGCAAAAACATGATAGTTTGCTACATCTTCA
This sequence comes from Saprospiraceae bacterium, assembly GCA_027009605.1. Classification (GTDB taxonomy): domain Bacteria; phylum Bacteroidota; class Bacteroidia; order Chitinophagales; family Saprospiraceae; genus HyVt-613. Next base: position 2,102 of record JALVCY010000361.1, on the reverse strand, counting down.
TCAGTGTTTGGCATCCAAGAAAGGACTAGAGTACCAGAATTAGGAAACGTACCGGATAATCCGACAGGAGCATCTGGGGGTATAGAATCTAACAATTGCACTAATTTCACCTGAGAACGGTAGGAGTGCCCATTCACATCCACAGCTTCCAATTGATAATATCCCGAAGACATTGGATCCGTATCCTGATAAGTCCTTACAGAAGAAGCCAGTAGAGTCGGATTCACCGTTTCTGTTAAAAACTCTGACTTATTAGAGCGATAAATATTAAAGCCTTCAATTTTATCTTCCAACTCATCATTAAACCCACTCCAATCGAAACTAACTTCATTATCAGTCAAAAAAACCTTAAAATCCATATAAAAATTTCTCAACTTTCCCGGAGTCCCCTTAATCTCAAGAACTTCGGAGTAGGGCCCCTTGCCCCCAAAATAGGTTCGCCCGCAAATTCGATAGTAGAAAATATTACTATTATCAGGCAAACTATCTCTATAAAATGAATAATCGGGAACTCTATCTTCCACTGAAGAAAGAACGGGGATTCCATCATTAAGATTAGTAAAATTCACTCCATCAGTAGAGCGTTCAATATCGTATGTTGAATAGTACCGGTCAATAGGCCGACTAAGCCAACGTAAGACAATAACACTATCTTTTGATTCTCCAGAAAACTCAGTTGGCGCAGGATATTCGGGAGTGTTACTCAAACCTATTTCGGAAATAGCGTAAAGATTTTGATACTCATCCTTTTGAGAATTAACACGGACGAAATAGATATATTCTTCCCCGTCCTTTGCGGAAAAGTCCTCATAACCATAAGCTAAAGCTTTCGCAACCTCATAGTCCTGTTCAGCAGCAAAAAGGGCAAAGAAATATCTAGAATCATTAGTCTCGACAAAGTCTAAAGCATCCGAAAACTTAGAATCAGCATTTATGACAACATCATCATCTGTATTGTACAGACAGTTTTTAGCCACACCGGCAAATTTATTACCACTATCAAATTGCGAATTCCATTGATTTTCTGCCAAAGGAAAGAGTGCACTTTTTAACACGACATAGGAGTTAACCCCTGCTGCCCCACCCCTTCCAATCCCAAAAAGCAACCACCATCCCGCTCGTCAGGCCTTGTAGGCCGCAACGTCCAAAAGTGAAGGGTTTAAACCTTCATATTCAAGAAACCAAGGCGGAATCAAGACGCAAGTTACAAAACATTTCTGATTACGCAGGTTAAAACCCTGCTTTTTGATGGGTATAAGCCTACAAGGCTTAACCAGCGCATTTTGGGTTTTTATTTAGGGGATGGTGAGATTATGGGCATGGTGTGTGCCAGCTAGACAGCTTGTTCACTGCTGCTTTTTTTTATTTAATTTCAAAAATCATATCATCCAGTCTTTGAGTCATTCCCGCACCCGAACATCTATATTTTATTTGGCGAAAAACATAAATATCACCAGACTCAGCTTTCATGATTATTTTTTTAGTTTGTTCATCATATTTCCCACCTATATTTACTCTTTTTTCAACTTGATTCCGATTGCTTATTCGAATCATTTTAAACCCCAAAACCCTACATCTTGCATCAAATCCACAACATTCAATATTTGCACTTATTCCTAATTGAGCTTTAAATTCCGCAACACCTATTTTTGTATCTGAATTTGCTTTATATCTTCCCAGTCTTCCAACCGCCTCAATTGGATTCACTCTTAAGATTTTTGTTTCAACAGTATCGCCTATAGATATTTTTATTTCAACAACCCCTATTGTTTTAGGATTTATCATGAAAAACCCATTGCGATATGATATTTCAATTGCTTCTTTTTCTTTGTTATACTCTTGAAAAGTAGCACTTAATTGACTAATTGCAACAGGTCTATTTTGTTGTGCGACGATTCTAAAATAATTATCAACCTTTGCAATCAAATGTTGATTCTCTATTGAGATAATTGACTTCAAAGCTTCTCTTCTTTGTCCAAAGCCCATAGGATAATTTCCAATCAAGAAGATTAGAACTGGAAGTATTGTTTTAGTAAGATTCATTCACCTAAATTTTCTGTTTTTTTTTCTAAAAGAATCGAAAAGCAATGATAGCCCTGCTG
>JALVCY010000360.1 GCA_027009605.1 Saprospiraceae bacterium | reverse complement strand
GGTGTAACGGTGTAACGGTGTAACGGTATAACGGGTAGGCAGCCAAGAGCTCTTTCCCCTTGAACGCCGTTAAAGGTCAAAGGTTAAGGGTCAAAGGTGAAAGGTAGGCAGGAAATTAACGGTGTAATGGTGTAACGGTGAGCTTACTCCGAAAAGTCTGGTGTAGTAGTTTGTTCTTGAGACCACAAAATTTTATTTGGTTTCTTTATAAAAACCCTTCCACAGGTTTCCCTTTTGTAAAAGGAAACCGTATGGTAACCAAATAAAATTTTGTTCAGTGCTTTAATTTCTAGCAAAGTGGACTTTTCGGAGCGGACTCATCGTTACACCGTTAACAAGATCTCTTTCCTGCCTTCCCGTTAAACCGTTACACCGCTAAACCGTCACACCGTTATACCGTCACTTATTCTTTCCCGCCCAGTCCGGAAACACCCCCGCATCTATCCCAAATACATAAGTCCCTAGGTAGTAGGTGATGATGGTAACGATGATGATTCCCGCAAGGTTGAGCCAAAATCCGGATTTGGCTAAGTCCAACATAGACAGGCGTTTAGTGCCAAATACGATGGCATTCGGCGGAGTCGCTACCGGCAGCATAAAGGCCAATGAACCGGCAATCGTGGCCGGTAACATGAATAGTAACGGATTGATTTTAGTACTTATCGCCAATCCCGCCAAAATAGGCAAAAAGGCTTCCACCGTGGCCGTATTAGAAGTGACTTCCGTCAAAAAGGTTACCACCGCAGCGATGATGAGAATGATGAGTATGGGATGCAAAACCCCAATCCAAGCGAGTTGCTCCCCAAACCAAGTCGAAAGCCCGGATTGCTTAAACCCACTAGCTAAGGCAAAGCCGCCACCAAACAAAAGAATAATCTCCCAAGGAATCGCTTCGGCTGTTTTCCAGTCCATGATGAATTCGCCGGCTCGCTCCTTGGTCGGAATCAAAAAGAGTAGGGTGGAGACCAAAATTGCTACGGTTCCGTCATTCAAATATTTGGGATGCGCAAAGAGATTGCTCCAGCCGGGAATGGTCATAAAGCCCAGATTGATATTGGAACGGAAAAACCATAGTAAAGCCAAGCCGATAAAGGCGGTCAGCAATACTTTCTCTTCGTATTTCATAGGGCCGAGTCCGGCTAACTGATTGGAAATCTGGTGTTTATCTAATTGGATGTTCGCTTTATCCTTGCGGACAAAAACAAAATACAAAAAACCAAAAGCGACCAAGAACATGAGCACAGAAATCGGAAACGCATAGAAAAACCAAGTGGAAAAAGATATTTCCGGTGCATCGGGAAAGTAAATATTGAATATTCGTGCAAACGATAAATTAGGCGGTGTGCCTACTAAAGTCGCCAATCCACCCACCGAAGCTCCATAAGCAATGGATAACAATAGTCCCGTAGAAAAATGCTTGACTTTTTCCACTCCGTTTTTTTCTTCCAATTCTACGATGATAGACAAAAGTATAGGCACCATCATCATCGCCGTAGCCGTATTGGAAATCCACATCGACAAAAAAGCAGTCGCAAACATAAACCCAAATAGAATCCGTGCCGGCCCGGTACCAATCAAATTTAAAATCCATAAAGCCATTCGCTTATGCAAATTCCATTTTTGCAGCGCAAGCGCCACCAAAAAACCACCGATAAATAAGAAAATGACATGATTAAAATAAGTCCCCGATACCGCCTTCCCGTTCATGATACCCAAAACAGGGAACAAAACTATCGGCAACATCGAAGTCACCGCCAACGGCACTACTTCGGAGACCCACCAAAGCGCCATTAATACCGCCACCGCCAGCGTATAAGTCACCGCCGGATTTTTGGGATCTAAATGAGCAAATAACGCAATTGAAAGGGCAAGGATAGGCGCTAACCAAAAGACTACATAGCGCAAAGACCAATCCCGCCTGAAGCTGAGAAAATTTTTTCCACTAGGCATAGGACATTTGTTTTGGAATGGTCACAAGATACGAAAAATTATTGCTAACTTTCCAAAAGTTTTAAACTGCCTTTCCTAAAGTTTGGAACTTTTGGAAAGGTATTTTTAAAATCAATCTATTTTCCCGCAAGGACTAAGACAATTTCACCTTTGACTTTCTTTCCTTTCGGGAAATAAGCGACAAGTTCTTCCAAAGTTCCATGTTTGATTTCTTCGTGAAGTTTTGAAATTTCCCGGCAGACGGTGGCTTTTCGGTCATTCCCGCAAAGGGCTTGCAGTTCTAAGAGACATTTGCCGATTCGGTGGGGCGATTCGTACAATACAGTTGTTTCCGGAAGGTCTGAAATGAAGTCTAATCTTTTTTTGCGCCCTTTTTTATGTGGTAGAAAACCTTCAAAGTGAAATTTGTCGCAAGGCAAACCACTAGAGACTAAGGCCGGAATGAGCGCTGTAGCTCCGGGTAGGGTGGTTGTCAAGATATTGGCGTCCCGACAGGCTCTTGCGAGTAAAAAACCGGGGTCAGAGATACCGGGCGTTCCGGCATCGGAGATGAGGGCAATGTTTACACCACTATCTAATAGGGCGATGATATGCTCGACGGATTGGTGCTCATTGAAAGCATGAAAGGAGCGGAGTGGGGTGGTTATCTCAAAATGCTGCATGATTTTTTTGCTGGTCCGTGTATCTTCCGCATAGATATAGTCCACTTCTTGCAAGGTGCGAATGGCACGAAAAGTCATATCTTCAAGATTGCCAATAGGGGTCGGGACGAAATAGAGCATGATGAGTTGTTATGGATGAAGGGTTAAAGGTAGTTCTTTTTTTGAGAATGGAGGAAACAGTGTGGTTAATACTCTTTTTTCAATATATTTTGGGTTTTAACGGTGTAACGGGTGGCAGTGTCCAAGATTTTTTAACCACGAAAAACACGACATTTTTTAACCACGAAATACACGAAAAACACGAAAACCCCTTGAACGCCCGAAGGACATTGAACGCCCGAAGGGCAGGTTGAACGGGCGAAGCGCAATTTGAACGACGAAAGGGAAGTAGCGGTGTAGCGGGTGGACAGTGTCCAAACCACCTAGATTTTTTTTAACCACGAAATACACGAAAAACACGAAAGCCCCTTGAACGCCCGAAGGGCAGGTTGAACGGGCAAAGCACAATTTGAACGCCAAAGGCAGCTTTCTTATTCAAAAAAAAGCCCCGAAGCAAGGCTTCGGGGCTTAAAAAGCGGTCCGGACGGGACTCGAACCCGCGACCCCCTGCGTGACAGGCAGGTATTCTAACCAGCTGAACTACCGGACCTTTTTTAGTTGCTTTCCTTCAAAAGCGGATGCAAATATACGATTGTTTTTTATTTCACGCAATAGAGAACACATTTTTTTTGAAAAAAACAAGATTATTTTCTTCTTCTTCCTTTCTTGTCAATCTTTGCCGGAACAGAAGGCCGGTTTTTGTCCGGTTTTTGGTACGGGTGAGCTTGCTCCGAAAGGTTAGGGTTTTGATAAAACTTTCCAAAAGTTTTAAACTTTTGGAAAGTTCTTGTATCGTAACCAAATAAAATTTGGTTCATCGCTTTAGTTTCTGGCAGCGTGGACTTTTCGGAGCAGACTCAACAGTTGAACAAATAGTGGGAATCTAAACAGTTACAAAAGAATTAGGTATTAGTTATAACTTATTAATAATCAATACCTTAGTGATTCCTTAGTGTTACCTTCGTGTGCTCAGTGGTTAGGTATTACGCTTCTCCTTACCACTAAGATCACTTAGAATACACTAAGTTTACACTAAGAAGTATTACCCGGGCTTGAGTTTGACTACAGAAGCTTGAGTTTTATAGGAAAGCACTTTGTTTTCTAAATTGTCCGAGGGTAAGACCTAACGATCCGGTACACTAAGTTGCTACAGCAATTTCCTATATTAGTTTTTCTACAAATACTCTTTTTTATTTGTGCCTGACCACTAAGGCTACTTAGTTTTGCGCTAAGACGTCTTAGTGCAGTCTTAGTGTCTTCTGCGTGAGCTTAGTGGTTAGGCTGCTACGTCGGATTTCCAAATAGGAAATTGCTAAAGTTGCCACTAAGGACTCGATAAGATGTTGATTGTCAGTAAGTTAAAAAAGTCAATTTGGGTCCTATCTTTTTGGCAAGGTACACTTTGTAAGACAGACTCTACTCCTTTTTAAGGAATTGAATTATCCTATCTCCGATTTCCTGAATGGTCAAAAGAACGGCTTCGTTCTTTATTCGGTTAGTTGCTTCGCTGTTATTTAATTCGTTTTTTTGTCTTTTAGATTGGTATTCTTTAGTCACCATAGTTGAGAATGGGATGAGCCCGGTTCTAACGTCCAAAATGATTAGCTGAGTTGTTGCAAAAGCTTTGATGTCAGATTTTGAGAACAATTTATATTTTGAATATAAGTCACTGTCAATCGAGTAAATGACCACGATGTCGGATTGTGTCCTAACGGCCGCTTCTCTAATGTTTGTAAAAGTAGGATGGGTCGAAATGAGTAAGTCGGGTATTTTTGTAACTTTCTGAACGCGGGGGGATTGCTTGAATTTGGCTGTAAATAAGTCCAAGTATTGTTGTTGTGACTTTAAATACTCTTCATCGTTCCAATAATAATTTCTTCGGCTTTGACTACTTTCCAGTTTGACCAATGAAACTCTTAGATTGTTGGGTAATGAATAATTTCCATCCAATATCTTTTGGATGTTTTCTTCTGAAATCGTCGATGTTTTATCGTCAAAAAGTGATTTTGTAATGGGCGGATCCGGTGCATAATACTCTTGAGCTTCATATCTTTGATTGGCCATCGGTTGGGTGACGGTGCAAGAGGATAGTCCGATGATTAGGATTAGAAAAATGGCGTACTTCATTTGTTTAGTTTTGTAACTGTTTAGGTATCCACTATTTTGGTCAAAAAATGCCCTTTTTGCGCCTGTTTTTGCTAAAATTTTTTCACGTAGCCCAGCTACGCTTCAAAAATTGTAGCTTCAACATCCACAAAAATGCCTATTTTTTGCCCTAAAATAGGAGCACCTAAACAGTTACTTAGTTTTTTACAAGGATAACGCTAAGCGGGGATTTAAATTTTGTCGTTTCAAGAGCAGATTCTGACATGCGGGCTTTTCGGAGCAGACCATCACTGAATAATTTTCCCCAAATTTATATACAAAAACACAAGCTTTTTCAAGTATTTCCACTGATTTCTCCCAAACAAATGCTTCTTCAAGATAATGGGAATGCTTTTTTTCGTTATCTTGCAGAAGCTTTTAGATTTTACACAAAAAACTAAGAAAAAATGAAATCCTTAAAATTAACCGTTGTATTGCTTTGGTGTCTATCTGTTTTTGCGCAAGCCCAACAAATACCGTTGTTGGATGAGCCTTCATTGCCTCGTTTTCAATCGACCTTAGTGATTCCGCAAGCTATGACTCCGGCCCGGCAGGAGGTATCGTTTCGGGGGAGTTTTCCGGCTGAAATACAGGATAGTTTTCAGTTGGCTTTGGAGACGATGTTGGCGGACTTGGATTCTAAGGGATTGTCGGCGGCGGTAATTGCATCGAATGGAGACGAATGGTTGGGGGCGGCCGGCGTGTCGCATGAGGGCGTACCGATGACGACGGATATGTATTTGGGGATGGGCAGTGTGTCCAAGTCTTTGACGGCGGCGTGCATTTTGAAGTTGGAAGAAGAAGGCTTGTTATCGACGGACGATACATTAAGCCAATATTTGGGCTCTTATCCTAATGTGGATAGCTCGGTTACGCTGCTCCAATTGTTGAATCATACGACCGGGATATATGATTATGTGAAGAATCCGGTTATGTTGGATAGTATGAAAAAAGATTTTTCCCGGGTGTGGACACCGGATGAGGTGTTGAATGATTTTGTGAAAACGCCTTATTTTGAAAAAGGGCAGGGATGGGCCTATTCCAACTCTAATTATCTGTTGTTGGGCTTGGTCATCGAAAAAGTTACGGGGCAGGCCTATCACGAGGTGATTCGGCAAAAGATCTTGGAGCCTGCCGGCCTGGGTGCGCTCTTTTTGAATCCTTATGAGACCACAACGGGGACGATTGCGCATGTTTGGCTGCCATTTAATGGTAGCAAGTTGGATTTGGATGCTTTTGGGTTGACGCCAATATCTGTTTATTCGGCGGCCTGGGCAGCCGGTGGTTATTTTGCCCGGACGGAGGTGATGGCTAAGTGGATGCAGGCTTTGCTATCCGGTCAAATCCTTTCGGAGGCTAGCTTGACCAAAATGAAAACGACCGTCCCCGCCGGCGACATCGAATATGGCCTGGGATTGATGAAAATCTCTAACGATACGCTCGAAGCTTATGGGCATCAGGGGTATATCATTTATAGTTCTTTGTGTTTTTATGATCCGACGACCGAATTGACCATCGCCGTTCAATCGAATGATGGGACTTCCACGGATTTATCGGCTTTTTTGGGTAAGGCTTATTTGCTTTATAGGGATTTGGTCGAGACGAAGTCAGTGGCGACCGTTGCCGGCAAAAGCTACCCTAATCCGGCGACAGAGACGTTGACGATTGAATTGCCGGAGTCCTTGGGAGCCCAATATGAGTTGGGGGCGGCTGATATGTTGGGGCATCGGCTTACGCCAAAAATAATGAGCCGGGAATCCAACCGTTTGGAGTTGGATGTGCGTGATTGGGCGGGCGGCATCTATTTTATTCGTCTTTGGGACGGAGCTAGGAATGTGGTTTATCGAGTGTCTGTGACGGGTTCGATGAGATGACCAAAAAAGTTTTTTGCAAAGGATTGAGCTGTTGGACTAAAAAATCCAAAAAGTCATGCCCATGGATGGCATAAATCGGTAAAAAATTCTCGTAGCGTTCTTGTAGGCCGTTGTTGGGGTTGATTATGGATTGAATTTTTTGGATTTTCCGGATTTGGCTTTGATTTTTTTGCTGATGGGCTTTGGACAGCTTAGACTCGATTTGTTTGATGGTCTTGCGTTGCTTTGCTTTTTCCGCAAGGAGGCTCGGAATTAAGGCCGGGTCAATCTTCTCAGCTTTTTGCGCAAGCGAGTCGAAAATCGCATCCAAATCAGCCAATTCTCTCTCCGTAGAAAGGTCTATCTGCTCATCTTGAGCAACCACCAAATTCTTGGGCTGCTCAAATAAATCGCCGGTGGTGAGCCGGGCTTTGGACATGAGCTTTTGGATGTATGGGCTCAGCCAAAGCACGGAGTTTCGCCGAATCAAAACGGGAAAGCTAATATCAAATTCCTGAAATTGTAGCGGACGCTCCTGCCAGTAGGCCAATTCGCCCCCGCCCCCGATGTAGGCGATATTGGGCAAGATGAGTTCTTGATAGAGTGGTCGCAAGATGACATTGGGACTAAAGGATTGGGGGGATTGCTCCAATTTTTGCAGAATCTCCGGCTGCGTCCACCGAATCCCGGTGTCCAAAACGTGAAAGACGCCGTCTTCCAAGACGATGCGCTTGCGCCAATCCGCCGTCATGTAAAAGAGATTTAATTTACGTGGTTTGGCTTGTGGCTTAAACCCCAATTTTTTGAGTTTGGCTAGGCTTTGATTGACTAGGACAAACGAAGGTCTTTCGATGATTTCCTTTCGGAAAATGGGAATGGCTAAACGCTTGAGCCGGGGTGAATCCATTTGGAGCACCAGCATGCCATACCGTCCAAAAAGATGGTGTATAAAACGTTGGGTGGCATCGGCAAAGCTCAAATTGGTGGTAAAAGCTTGGCGCAAAGCGCGGATGATATCTTCGGCAGGTAAGCTGTGGGGGAGAAGCTCTTCTATCCGGTCGATAAGCGTGTCCAAGCCTTTCGTGGGCATCTTGCCGGTAGGGCCGCCTGATTTTTGCTGCCAAGAGATGGTTTGGTTATAGATATGAAGGTGATTGATTTCGTCAAAATCATGGTCTTCGGCGCCAAGAACAAAGACCGGGACAAAATGCTTTTCCGGAAGGGCCTGCTGCATCCGGCGAGCTAAGTGAATGCAAGAAGCCGCCTTATATATAAGGTATAAGGGGCCGGTGAACAGCGACGGTTGATGCGCCGTGGTGACGGTAAAGGTATTTTCTTGCAGGATAGCCAAAATCTGCGGTTCGGTTTTTTCCCGGTCGGGTAGGGTAGCGTACTGCTCTTGGAGTGCTAGGTGTAGTTCCTTGCGGAAAAAAGGATACCGGTTACGATCGGCTATTTTTTTGCGCAAGCCATCCATGTTGTCCGGAAAGGGTAGCAAAGAGAATAAGGACTTATCGGAATCGAGAAAGGCGCGGTCTCGTTTGGCTAAGGCAATTGGGTCGTAAGGAATTTGTGAAATAGAAAAATCCATGCTCTCTTTTTTGTTTGTGAGTCCTATTAAGTGAGCAACAAAAAAGCAAGAAATAAGATGCAAGTCAAAAGGGGAAATGTGAAAAACTTTTTGCAAAAAAAATATTTCTCCACAATCTATTTTTTGGTGCTCAAGTAGGAGGTGTTAATAGTCAAGCAATTAGGCTCGGAGCGGGTTCGTTTTGTTTTCCACATGGGCTGTGGAAAGGTGTTTTTTTGGGTGTTTTATTTGGTTAATTGCATAATTTTTTGTACACCTTATTTGGCGGATATATGTTGTTATGTAAATACATGTAAAATACTATAAATCAATGAGTTATGTTGTGTTTGGATAGTTTTAGTTATTAGTAAAAAATAAATGTTTCATTTTTTTACAAATAAATTTTATCTTTCGGAAATAATTGCGAACTTTGTACTCCTTCTTTATTGAAAGATCGCCAAACTTTTTAAGTACCGCAAGATTTTTTAATCACCGATTGAAACGCTAAGAACAATGGAAAAATCGCACATAAGTGTATGGGACAACTGTCTCCACTCTATTAAAAAGTTTGTAGATTCTCAAGCCTATAAAACTTGGTTTGCACCCATAAAACCCGTACAGCTGCATGATTCTTCCTTGACGATTCAAGTTCCCAATAATTTTTTTTACGAATGGATTGAGGAGCACTATGTGAGTCTTTTGCGTACGTCAATCCGAAAAGAGCTTGGCGAGAATGGCCGTTTGGAATATCAAATCCTAACGCCGGGCAGTAAGCAAAGATCAACGGGGGCGGCATCGCCCGGTGCCGGTGCAGCGAGCGCCAGCCAACCCAAATCTCCGGTCTCGCAGCGAGAAAGCAAGAAAGAAAAGCTAATCAAAAATCCATTTGTCATACCGGGCATTAAGCGTATAAAAATCGACCCACAAATTAATCGGTCTTTAAGATTTCATAATTTTATAGAAGGGGACTGCAATAAGTTGGCCCGGTCGGCTGCTTATGCGGTGGCAAAGAGTCCCGGCAAAACAGCTTTCAATCCGTTGGTGATTTATGGGGATTCCGGTTTGGGTAAGACCCATTTGGCGCACGCCGTCGGGAATGCCATTTTGGACAATCATGAAGACATCGTAGTCCTTTATGTGTCGAGTGATGTTTTTACCAATCAGGTTGTACAATCCATCAAAAATAATGCAGCCGAAGATTTTGTCCATTTTTATCAGATGGTGGATGTGTTGATAGTGGATGATATCCAATTTTTAGAACGCAAGCAAAAAACTCAAGAAATCTTTTTCCATATCTTCAATCAACTACACCAAAATAATAAGCAAGTCATTATGACTTCAGATCGTCCGCCCAAGGATTTGGATGGTTTAGAAGACCGGCTGATTTCTCGTTTCAAGTGGGGATTGACGGCGGATTTGCAAGAGCCGGACTATGAGACACGGATGGCGATATTTGAAGACAAAATGGCCAAAAATAATGTGGATATTCCGTATGAAGTCAAAGATTATATCTGCTACAATATTCACGGCAATGTGAGAGAGTTGGAAGGTATCGTTGTCTCTCTAGCGGCGCAAATGGCTTTGACGGGGAAGGAGATTGATATCAATTTGGCTAAGACAGTGGTGAGTCAGTACATCAACAAGGCCGCCAATGAAGTCAATGTTGATTTTATTTTGGCCATCGTTTCGGAGTCTTTCGAGATATCTGTGGATCAACTCAAAAGCAAAAGCCGTAAACGGGATATCGTCATAGGCCGCCAAGTGGCTATGTATCTGGCTAAAAAATACACGGATGTTTCCTTGAAAGAATTAGGGAAGATATTCGGTGGTAGAGACCATTCTACGGTGATTTACTCTATAAATACGATGGATGACTTGTTGGAGACAGATGATAAGTTGAGCAGCAAGGTGGATTTGTTGGTTAAGCAGATTAAGTCTAATCTTAAGTAAGTTTTTTAGTTGAGAGAGTTGAAGAAGTTGATTCGCTTCGCTAGTTGATTCGCTCGCAAGCTTCGCTAGTTGAAGAAGTTGAGACGTTTGTCTTTTGGCTTCGTGGTTGAGCATGTCCTTCGGACTTCGTGGTTGAGCTTCGCTTGGGATGTGGATCGCTAAGCACGGAGCGCAGCGTAGTGATTGGTGAGCCAAACTGTTCCCCTGTATGCCATTGACTCCGGATGAAATCTTTGCTAGTTGAAGAAGTTGAGACGTTTGTCTTTTGGCTTCTTGGTTGAGCATGTCCTTCGGGCTTCGTGGTTGAAATTCGCTTGGGATGCGGATCGCTAAGCACGGAGCGCAGCGTAGTGATTGGTGAGCCAAACTGTTCCCCTGTATGCCATTGGCTCCGGATAAAATCATTGCTAGTTGAAGAAAGTTGAGACGTTTGTCTTTGTCTTCCTAGATTGAGCTTGTCCTGCGGACTTCGTGGTTGAGCTTCGCTTGGGATGCGGATCGCTAAGCACGGAGCGCAGCGTAGTGATTGGTGAGCCAAACTGTTCCCCTGTATGCCATTGACTCCGGATGAAATCTTCGCTAGTTGAAGAAGTTGAGACGGTCGCCTTTGTCTTCCTAGATTGAGCATGTCCTTCGGACTTCGTGGTTGAAATTCGCTTGGGATGCGGATCGCTAAGCACGGAGCGCAGCGTAGTGATTGGTGAGCCAAACTGTTCCCCTGTATGCCATTGGCTCCGGATAAAATCATTGCTAGTTGAAGAAAGT
>JALVCY010000359.1 GCA_027009605.1 Saprospiraceae bacterium | reverse complement strand
ATGAAGATCTTCGGCATGGGTCGGAATAAAATGATACACACTATCAAAACCCACCTGAGCCTGACTACTCATTGGCGTAAGCCCTAAAAAAAGAAAAAGTATGATATTTCTCATCACTTTTGAATTAAATGGGGCTACCTAACGATAGGCAGCCCCCGTTAAAAATTATTTATTCACATAAATCTGACCACTATCTTTCACCTGACCGCCTATTTTCAGGCGGTAATAAATAATGCCGGATGAGACGGACTCTGTCGTCCACTCCAACTCACTGACTCCCTTGGCAGGATGTAATATCGTGATTAATCCACCGTTTTTATTGGTGATTTCGATGGTCACTTCTTGGTCATTGCTTACCACAAACTCGCTCCAGTCAAATCGTACATTATAGTCCACCGGATTAGGGGATATCTTCAACCTTGGTCCATCATTCTCCGTATCTTTGTACCCATTATTTTCACCTTCTAAGACCGGCACTTCGGCAAATAGTGGTGCGTAATACTTGCCATAGAAGCTCATAATGCTCTGAGCCATCACCCTTGGAATACCACTGCCTTTACCGGCAATATCATTCAATTCTGCCCTTGACTGCTCATCAAGTTGATTCAGCTCTTGATTAGTAAGAAGATTAAAAACATGTCTAACATCTTGCACTTCCGCATAATCAGCATCGGTCAGTTCATATTTTTGCGAAAGCATATCCAAAATGTGATGAGCAGCACCCCACTCCTGAGTCGCTGCATAATCCTGAGCCAGCAATATATCCGCTCCGTAGGTACCAAATCGTCCAAGCCAAGCCCGTGCTTCTGTGCGATTGCTTTCAAAAGCCGCCGATCTCATACCATATAACACCTTTTCCCATTTTAATCGACTTACATACGATAGGTTTCGACGCTTTTCCTTTATCAGTTCTGCATCATTCCCGTTTTTTGCCTCATTAAATGCCAACCTAGCCTCATCATATTGATAGGCTAATGCCTTATACTCTTCCAGCAAGGTGTTTTTCTCCGTGTCCGTTAACTTCTTTTTGGGTGGCTTTTGACTTGAAGCACACCCGTTCTTAACATCTGCTTCTTTTACTGTAATATTAGCACTCACATTATCCGGTTTACTGACCTTCCAATAATATTCTATCGAAGGCTGTTGCCCACCTGGCTCGTGAATAAAATCATTGTTGGTCGTGTTGACATCGAAGATATTGTCGGCTGCTTTGAATAAATCAAAGCCAACTTGTTCTCCCTGTTCAAACTTAATAACCGGGTCTAGTCCTGTTAGGAAGTCTATAGGATTGCTGTGCATATTGTTGCATTCATACAGTAGTCCTGTACCTACTACCGGATCGCCATTTTTTCCGTAGGCAATATTAGCTAAAGGTACGCCCGTGTAGTCATTTCGCCTGATTACATTACCGGCTTCTCCTATTCCTGACATTTGTGTACCTACTCTATTCCAACTGGTGCAACCGGAGCAACCACCTGGGCAGGCTGTACAATCAAATGAAAAGCTATTGTCTTCCAAAACAAAGCCTAATGCCGCACCGTGAAAATATACACCATATTGGCGTTGAGCTTGCCAATCTCCGCCATTAATACGATATGGATCAGACAGGTTAAATTCATTGTATCGAATATCACAATCAGAAGGGAAAATAGCATCTATGCCTACTCGGCAATTGTTAAAAATGGCATTGTGTACTTTGAGCTCTTCATTAACAGAAAAAATACCATACGTACTGGAGTGTACCCCATAGATTAGGTTCTGAAATACCCCAACATTAGCATTGGTTTTATCAATACTGAAATTTGCATTAAATGTGGAAATCCCAACACCTGCATCATTTGGGTTGGCTCTTTCTTCAATAAAAGAACACCCTAAAAAATCAGGACCGTCAGACATAAACGCCAAGCTTGCGAAGTCAATAAACTCCCCATTAGGGTATGAAAATGCAGTTGTATTCTTAAAAGTGCAATCCGTGAAAGTAGCATCGGTTTGGAAACCAAAGCAAGCGACTCCTATTCGATTATTTTGGATTGTTGTACCTGTACAATTAACCGTCCCCAATAAACTGCGTAATCCAGTAGTGGCTTTTTCAATAACCGCAAATGAGGATGAAGTAAAGCTTATGTTCTCATCATTTCCAGTCATTCTCACCCCTTTCCAATACACATCATCAGCCGTTAAAGTGCCATTTAGGTCAACTTTTCCACCATCTGATATTATCAGCTCTCCATCTGTACAAAAACGGGCTTCATAGCCTGTGTTTATGGTCAAAGTCGCATTATTTTTCACTTCGACTTTTCCGTAAGGGCCCGGGTAGTTGACAGCATCTGGCCATGTGGCATCATTGGTGATGGTGTAGTCGTGACAGGTGGCAGTCGTGGAGCCACAAGAATTTGCTTGAAGTCCATTGTACACGATGGCAGAAGCAGCATCGACCCAGATTTGGTTGAATGCACTCTTACCGTCATCGGTATGATGAACCCCATCACTTCCAATATAAGTTGATGCATTCGTTTTAAATGGAGTCTCAAAATCGGCATAAGGGATATTTCCATTCATTGCATAAGGCGTTTTCTCTGCAATAATCTTATCCATATAATCCAAATTGGGATAGTTTGCATCTCCACTATTGAATGGTGTAATACCACCAGTCACACATGTAGCACAATAATTAGGAGCGGGGAATATAGCCCACGGAACACGTGAAGGAATAGCCACTCGTCCTGTTAGATTGCCACAAGTGCCATTTACTTTATCAATCATAGAGCGCATAGCATCAAAAAATGCGGTCGTTGGGATAGGTTCATCTCCATAAGGAGTTAATCCATCAGTACCCGTCCCACTTCGCATTATGTCATTTAACCCATAACATATTGGCACGAAAGTAATTTCGGGATGCGCATTAAGGATACTAGTCAGATTATCACCATGATCAAAAAAGTTGTCATCATCCATTTCTGTGGCTTTCTCTCCACCATAACCCGCATCAATAACAATGGGATATTGACAAGAAAATTGATTACTTATCAAATGTGAAAAAATCTTTGCATTTGATTCTCCACTTGGAGTTAAATCTGTTTTTGTAACACTATTGCCAATGAAAAGCCATATATCATCACGCTCTCCATCAGGTGCTTTTTCATAAATATCCAACCTGACAATGTTCAAGTGTTCCATGTTGGAAGTTTCAGTTACTCGAATATATTTGGGTGGGTTAACTAAGTCTATATCAAAAACTTGGTAGTTATCACGCCATGAGTTTGTATAGTTCCCTACTAAGTCCCACACAACGCCATCAATACTTGTATGAATCATATAAGATTGCAATGAGTTTACAGGGTTGTTTCGGTTTTGATCAACAAAAGCACGCCAATGCAGTATCAATTGCGGTGTGGTGGGTTCTAAAATTGGTATGATAAAATAAATTTCATTAGCAGGGTATCCACCTATTTTTGTCTCATAACGAGTAGATTCAAGACCATCCGACAAATTTCGAATTGGCATCCAGTTAGCTGATTGATCATTCGTTAGTATATCTTCTCCAACATCAGCATAGAGACTTATACATCTATTCCGCACCACAGGAATAGTTACATCACATGCAACAGAAGATGCTTCTAGCGGAATCACCACCGGAATAGGAGTTAGAGTAAGCTCACCAGTTGACTCATCATAGACATCCATATTATTCGTAGTTCCTTCATTCCAATCAAGTAGGGTATGCATGGCTGATTCATCTATGGATATATCTGCTGGGAGTATGTCAGATGCTAGCTGTGTAATGGTCATGGCATTAATAGTCGCTTCATTCATCATATTGATATTTACTGCATTCCAAGCAACTAAATGAGTTGGATGGTCTGCATCATCACCGAATAACATAGCGTAGACGCCATTGTCGTTTTCGCTAAGTACTTCCAGAAAATGTTTATCACCAATAATATCCATATCTCTAAGCTTTCTCATCGCAGGCATAACCATTTTTTCTCCTATCCAATCAGAATCTGAATCGACAACATGAGCGTCAAACCGATGAAATCCATTGGGAACATCTGTGAGTCCTTGCTTGGTTTCATATACTCCAGTTTCTTGATAAGTAACTTCATTATTGTCAATGGATGCATATAAGTACCCACTCTCATAGCCATATCTCGCTAATAGCAGGAAAGCCCTCGTGGAATAAACTGCCTGAGCTTCCTGACCAACCCCATGCTGCTCAACAGCCCAATCAACGGGGTTATCTGATGTTGTAAATTGACCATCATGACCGCGCAAGACCCGATAATAAGGGACACCATTAAAAGTGTAATTAGCCGTAACATAGGTATCATCGCTATTCCACCCAAACTCCGTGGCAGACAAGGATAGATTTTCATTATTATTATTCCGCCAATCTGCCATGCATTTAAGCGATTGAAAATAGGAATTTACTGATTCTGGATGCTCCGAAATAACCAATACACTGCTACTATTTCCATTTTGAACAAAACTGTAAGGATGAACATCGATTCCGCCTAGGTTATTTCTCGCATTATCATTCATCATGGTACCGATGAAGTCATTTCCCCATACACCAGGATCATTATCATGAGCCTGATATGCTCCAAGCCACAATTCAACATTCCAATTAGGACCGTTATAGTATTCATCAAATCCAGCTATAAACCCATCAACAATACGATGAAATCCAGCTACTTCATCAGAAGACCAACCCCAAAGTTCATTGGTTGTATAAAAACGATCTACTAATTTCTGCCCTCCAACTGGATCCATCGTCTTCAAAAATGCTATTGCATAAGCCTTTGCATTTTGGTACTCAGGATAGTCTTCTATATTCGGAAATGTTGCCCCTAGGTTTCCGCCCCATTGAGAATAAGAAAACCATTTACTTGGGAATTGCGCTATATCAGATGCTTCAGATGCCGAACAAATAAATGGATAGCCGGCATTGCTTACATTTCCATCCCCATCTGCATTTCTAAGTACATCGTAGAAGTCCCTTAATGCGCACATATAATTTCTAGAATAGTCAACTCCAGATATATTGCATTCAGAGATATTGGAGTTAGATGGATTTTTATATGTCTGTCCACCAAGGTTATAATCCTTATAAATTTGATGAAAAATCCTGATTTTTGAAAATGTAGCAAGAAAAGAATTAACTACATCTGGTTGAACAATGTTCCCTGGTGCATCACTATTACTCTTATACACCTTCTCCCAAAATACCAAACCCGTTTCATTTATACCAATCATGTCACCTATTGGTACAGGATTGAACGATGATTCTAAACTCTGATAGAGGTCGGCAGGATTACATGCATTATACTCACGCACACCTTGTGGGTTTCCTTGTCCATTAAGACTCACCCCCCCCATAACAATACACCTACAAAAAACAGGCGCATCAAAGGCGGTCGATGTCGAAGAAAAGAAGTAAACAGGTGTGTAATTTGGTCATAGAAATGACCTTTGTGAAATGTAAATTTCATAATAAAAAAATTTAAGATTAAAAAAAACAGAATAAAATCCGGCATAAAATCCACTCCATACACATTCCGGCAGCAACCTAAAGGGCATAGAGCCGGCGGTCTGCCAAATAATATTCCGACAATTAACTAATTACAGTTGGTTTTTTGGTTGTTATAGCAATACGATGGGCAATGTTAACAAATAAATTCCGAATGACCAAATTTTATTGTTTTTTTATCGGTTTTGCAAAAAAAACTGCGTCGTTACGACAAAAAAAAACTTGACTTTCTGAACACCGTTTAGTAACTTTGCACCGTTAATCATTCAAAATGGGTATCAACGAAAGAAAAGAACGTCAAAAATTAGAGCTGCGCCGGAAGATTCTTGCGGAAGCCGAGTCCATCCTATTGACCAAAGGCTGGTCGCAGTTGTCTATACGCAATATTGCCAGTGCCATTGAGTACAGCCCGGCCACCATCTATCTCTATTTTGATAGCAAAGACGAGATTGGTTACGAACTGATGGAAAAAGGCTTTAAACAGTTGACCGCCACCATGCGACCTTATTTTGAAGAAGCAGACCTTATCAAGAGATTAAAAAATATTGGCGTGGCCTTTATTCAGTTTGGGCTTACGCAAAAAGAGTGGTTTGACATTATGTTTCATCCTTCCGGTATCAATTTTACGAAGTATTTGGGAGAATCAAGCCCCGGATTACAACTCTTTGGACAATTGGAAGCAACTTGCCAGGAATTGCAAAAAGAATATCCACAGATAAAAGATGCCCGAATTTTTGCGATTAATTTGTTGAGTCAAGTTGTGGGATTGGTGAGTCTAATACAATGCGATCATATTGGTTTCTTGGTCAAAATGGATTCGGAAACTTTGGCACGCCAAGCGACGCAAGCTATGATTGATGGGTTTTTTGGCGCTCCAAGTGAATAATTTTTTTGGCACTTACTAAACAGTGTAAACAAAACTAACATGGTTTATAGAATACTTATCTTTGCTTTTTTGTACTCGGTTTTAGTTTTTCCCGCAAGGGCACAAGACTTTGACAGCCTTGTTCAGATGACTTGGGAGAATAATCAACAACTCCGAGCCGAACACTTTAGATTGAAATTTGCGGAAGCGACGCTGCAAGAAGCCAAATCCTTGTACGGCCCAACCGCAAAATTGGATGCTCTGTACACACTCGCAAACGGCGGGCGAGATATTGACTTCCCAATTGGCGACCTGCTCAACCCGGTCTATGGCACCCTGAACCAATTAACCGCTTCAAAGTCCTTTCCGACTGTGGACAATCAAGTCATAAACTTCTTGCCCAATAATTATTTGGATGCCAAAATACGAATTCAGCAGCCTATTTTCTATCCGGACTTAAAAATTAACCGACAGCTCCAATCCAAAAAAATCGATCTAAAACAACTGGAAATCAAAGCTTTTAAGCGCCGGCTTTCTAAGGAAATTATGACCGCTTACTTGCAGTGGCAAATGGCGGCAAAATCAATCGACATTTTTAAGGACGCTCAAGAGTTGCTGCAAGAAGTGCTTCGTGTGACCCAAGTCCTTTACAAAAATGGTAAAGCCTTGCCGTCTTCGGTCTCTCGCATAAAATCAGAAATGGCCAAAATTGATGCCCAATTAATTAATGCCCAAAATAACGAGCAAAATGCTTGGGAATTGGTGGCTTTCTTACTAAACAACCCGGATATCACCCGTGAGCAAGTGATGATTGAATTGCCGGAGTTACCCGCCGACACACCACAGGAAGGAAGACGAGAAGAGCTGGCGCAAATGGATGTTGGACTAGAGATGCGTCACCTTGCGGTCAAAAAAGAAAACCAATTTTATTATCCCAAATTGGGGGCACAATTGGACTTGGGGTCTCAGGATTATAAATTTAAATGGAAGCCTTATGCACTTTTGGGCATTCATCTCGAATGGAACATTTACGACCATCGCAGACATCGTTCTAAAAAAAATCAAGCACTTGCGCTGATAGAAGCCCAGAAAAAAGAAAAGGTGTTTGTCCAAAGCCAATTCGACCTGCAATCGAGTATGGCTAAAAACAATTTGAAATCTGCTAATCTGCAAGCTCTAACTTACCGGCCCCGAATCGTATCCGCTGAAAAAACTTATCAAGAAGTTTTGAAGAAATACCGATTGGGCGTAACCAATTATTTGGAGCTGATGGATGCCCGGACACAAGTCACCCAAAACAATATTGAGTATGTCATCGCAAGATATCAGGCTTGGATTAAGTGGGCCGAATTGCAGTATGTGACCGCTAGTTACCCCATCAATTAAGAACAAAAGAAAAAAAAAATGAAAAAAATACTTTCCTTTCTCCTAGTTTTAAGCGTCTTTGCCGCTTGCAAACAGGAAGCAAAAACCGATAAAGAATCCATCCAACCGGATATGACTCAGTATGTCAAATTGGAACCGGTCGGACAACATTCAGACGGCAAAACCATCCAAGTCTTGGGCATCACATCCAGCAAGACTCAAGCTACTCCGGCTTTTAAAACCGGTGGCGTCATCGAAAAAACTTATGTCAAAGAAGGAGACTATGTCCACAAAGGACAACTCTTGGCGACCTTATTGATGACCGAGATCGATGCCCAAGTCGAACAAGCCAAACAAGCTTTTGCGAAAGCAAAAAGAGATGCGGAGCGGGCAGAAATTATGTATCGGGACAGTGTCGCTACTTTGGAACAGGTTCAAGATGCTCGAACCGGAGTTGCCGTTGCCGAAAAAACATTGGAAATAGCTCGATTCAATCAAATGCACAGTACCGTTTCGGCGCCGATTAATGGACGCATTTTAAAACAATTGCTCCACGATGGCGAGATTGCCGGCCCCGGAATGCCCGTCTATGCCATCTTGGGTGTGAATAAAAAAGATTGGATTGTGACTGCGAAGCTGATAGACCAAGATTGGGCAAAATTGAAGGTGGGAGATCCCGTAAATTTTGTCTTTGATGCCTATCCAAACAAAAAGTACAAAGGCTTGGTTAGCAAAAAATCAGTCATGGCAACCGATGCCAGTGGCTCTTTAGATGTAGAATTTTCATTGTTGACTCAACCCAAATCGCTAGCCATCGGCATGGTTTGTCGAGTCAAAATCAAGCAGCCGAAAGCCACCAAAGGTCTGACCATCCCCATAGAAGCCATCGTCAAAAGTAATGGCAAACAAGCTCAAATTTTTACAGTTAAAGATGGCAAGGCGAAGCTTATAGAGATAGGCATCAGCCAATTGATGGGTGATCGGGTACTTGTCTCTTCCGGCTTGGATGACGTTCAGCAAGTGGTAACGATTGGAGCAATATTTTTAGAAGACGGAGACCCGGTGGTGGTGGCCAAATAAATCAAAAATCAAATGAAGTTTACTCAATTTTTTGTAAAAAACTATCAGTTTACCATCGTGATTTTTCTGGCCTTGATGGTCTTGGGACTTAATTCATTGATGAATATGCCCCGGAGTGAAGATCCGCCTTTTGGGGCGCCTATTTACTCTTTGGTGGCTATCTACCCGGGTACTTCTCCCGAAGATATGGAAAATCTGGTCGCAGACCCCATCGAAGACGCCATCTATCAACTCGATGACATTAAGGAAATTAAGTCCACGATGAATGATGGACTCCTTTTTATGCTGATTGAGTTTAATTATGGCGTGGACACCAAATCAAAATACAATGATGTCATTCGGGAAGTCAATAAAATTCAAACCCTACCGAAGGATATTCTGAGCATTGACATCAACCAAGCTTCTGCCAGCGATGTGGCCATTTTGCAAACGGCCTTGGTGTCTGAAACCGCCTCCATGCCCCAAATGGAAGACTGGGCCAAAAAACTTAAGAAAAAGGTTGAAGCCATTGACGACATCAAATGGGTGAAAATTCAGGGTGTACCGGATCAAAGCATTCGTATTGAACTGGATTTGGACAAAATGGCCATTCACAAAATCGGACTCAATCAAGTTTTAGGTCTGATTCAAAGCAATAATGTCAATATTCCGGGTGGCGACATTGATTTGGGCAAGCGAAAATACAATATCAAGACGTCTGCCGAATTGGGGTCCATCGCCGACATTAACCAAATAGTCATCAAGACCACAAAATCCGGCAAGACGACCCATTTGAGCGATATTGCCAATATTTACGAAGCGCCCGAAGAGAGCAGCCACATCGTTCGATACAATGGACACCGCGGACTTTGGGTCGTGACGGCCATGAAAGATCAACGAAACATCGTCCAAACAAGAGCCCAAGTAGAAAAAATACTACAAAATTTTGAGCAAGATTTGCCGAAAAACATCCAAATGGCGCAAGCTTTTGATCAAGAGATTATGGTTAATAAACGCCTTAAAAACCTTGGACGTGACTTTTTGATAGCGGTGTTTCTAGTTTTATTGACCTTACTGCCTTTGGGGGGGCGAGCTTCCTTGGTGGTGATGATTTCAATTCCCTTGTCATTGAGTATGGGGTTGTTTTTGTTGGATGCATTGGGTTATACCTTGAACCAATTGAGTATTGTCGGAATGGTCATCTCTTTAGGCTTGCTGGTGGATGACAGTATTGTCGTCGTGGAAAACGTAGAGCGATATTTAAGAAATGGCATGCCCGTCAAAAAAGCAGCCATCACAGCGACCAACCATATCATGGTAGCTATTTTTGGCTGTACGGCGACCCTTTTGCTGGCGTTTTTGCCGTTGGCTAATTTGCCGGATGCGGCGGGGGATTTTATTCGCTCGCTTCCGGTTGCGGTGATGGTGACGGTATTGGCTTCCTTGTTTGTTTCCTTGACGATTATACCGTTTTTGACAAGCATCATTTTGAAGCCCAATCCAAATGAAGCCGGAGAAGGCAACCGGGTATTTCAAGCATTCAAAAAATACATCAATAACCCCTACCAGCGTCTGTTGATTTGGGGCGTAAAGCATTATGTAATCGCCTTGCTAGTGGTGGCGGCCATTTTTGGCGCTTCCTTGACTTTGATTCCGCGACTAGGGTTCAGCTTATTTCCTGCTTCTGAAAAACCGATGATCATCGTGGACATCGAGACCGAGCCGGGCAGCAACATCACCCATACCAATCGGACAGTCCGCCAAGTAGAGAAATATCTTGCGACAAAAGATGAAATCAAGGGCATTGCCACCAATATCGGCAAAGGAAACCCAAGAGTTTATTATAATGAATTTCAGCAACAACCAGCTTCTAACCGGGGTCAAATCCTTGTTTTCTTGGATAATGATGCCGAAGTCGAAGAAATCGAAACCTTAGCCAAGGATTTACGCACGGACTTAGTCGGTTTCCCGGGGACAAAAGTCGTAACCAGACGTTTTCAGCAAGGACAACCCATCTCCGCACCCATCGAAATGAGAATTTTTGGTGAAAACCTAGATACCATCAAAGCCATCAGCGCCCAAGTGGAAGATATTTTTAACTCTACCCCGGGAACAATCTATGTCAAAAACCAACTCAAACAAAGCAAAAATGAGCTAAATATTGATATTGACCGGGAAAAAGC
>JALVCY010000358.1 GCA_027009605.1 Saprospiraceae bacterium | reverse complement strand
CAAATCAAGTGAGATTTGGGATGATAACGCAAATAACAATAACATACCAATAGGCAATAATCAAGAAATAAAATGGATAGATGTGGATTGGAAAAACGTAAACATTGAGGACATCGATGATGAAATTATTCCATTGAATATGTTATTTGATGGATTAGAGGTTAATTGTGATAGGATGTGTTGTGGAATAGAAGCGTTTTCGTTTACAACTAATCAAATTCAAGAAGCTGCGGCAAAGTTAAATCTTGACTTAGGAAATAAAATAGATGAAATAATCAAGAATATTGAATTAAAAAAATCAATCGCAGTCGGTCTCGTGTCCTTAAATCAAAACTTTGAAAAAACCGTATTCATAAATTTACTTAAGCATATAAAAAAAGCTCTTAACACGCAATTATGATGTCAGATTGGCTATTGCCAAATCCGCCACACCGCTGAACCGTAGTATCAAGGACAATTCTCAAAACTCACTAATTTTCAGGATTATAAGAAGTACGTTGAGGCTCATGAAGCATCTTCTCAATATCTTCATCAGATTAGTTTTTCTCTTCCCATACTTCATCTGCTAAACCGGTAATTTTTTGAGATAAATAATTGACAATCAACCTTTTAATCTCAATCAAGCCTTTTTCGTCTAAGCTTCTTGTAAAGAGCTTAAGGATTTCCAACTGATGGACATTTAACTGATTTCTTCGCAACATTTGGGCATGTTCCTTAGCTCACCGATTGCTGCACATTCGATGGTCTAGGGTCATCAATCCAGCACATTATCTATTATCTCCTGCACAATCTCCGGATTCAGCAAGGTCGATGTATCGCCTAAATTATCAACCACTCCGGCAGCAATTTTTCGTAAGATACGGCGCATAATTTTTCCCGAACGGGTCTTCGGTAGTCCGGTCGCAAACTGAATTTTATCCAATTTGGCGATAGGGCCTATCCGTTCTGCTATTTTCTGATTGATTTCCTTGCGCAAATTATCGGGATTTCTAGCGGTACCGGCTTCTTTCAAGACCACGTAGCCGTAGAGTGCATTGCCTTTGATGTCATGCGGAAAGCCGACAATCGCTGATTCGGCAACGGCATGGTGCTCATTGATGGCATCTTCGATGGGCGCAGTACCCAGATTGTGCCCCGACACAATAATCACATCATCTACCCTTCCGGTAATCCGGTAATATCCGGTCGCATTCCGCAAGGCACCGTCTCCTGTAAAATACATTTTTGCGAAAGCAGAAAAATAAGTGTCCTTGTATCTTTGGTGATCCCCCCAAATCGTACGGGCTATAGAAGGCCAAGGAAATTTGATACACAATCGCCCTTCCACTTGATTGCCTTTTAATTCTTCTCCGTTTTCATCCATCAACGCAGGCTGTATGCCTATAAAGGGCAAAGTCGCATAGGTCGGAATCGTAGGCGTTACATAAGGTATCGGTGATATCATAATCCCCCCGGTCTCCGTCTGCCACCAAGTATCAACAATGGGGCTTTTACCTTTACCGATATTGTCATTGTACCAGTGCCAAGCTTCTTCATTGATGGGCTCGCCAACCGTACCGATGACTTTCAAAGAAGATAAATCATACTTTTCTACAAAGCTCAGATTCTGCCTAGCCAATGCCCGGATAGCCGTCGGTGCCGTATAAAACTGTGTCACTTTATGCTTCTCCACAATCTCCCAAAATCGGCCATAATCCGGATAACTCGGCACGCCTTCAAACATTACCGTGGTGGCTCCATTCGCCAAAGGCCCATACACGATATAGCTATGCCCCGTAATCCATCCAATATCCGCCGTACACCAATATACATCATCTTCAACGTAGCGAAATATATTTTTAAAAGTATAAGCCGTATAGACCATATAACCCGCCGTGGTATGCACCATACCTTTGGGCTTGCCCGTCGATCCCGATGTATAAAGGATAAATAAAGGGTCTTCTGCATCCATGATTTCCGGTTCACACTTGGGGGACGCTTTGTCCAATAGTGGCTGCAACCATTGGTCTCGCCCTTCCTTCATCGGAACATCCGTGCCGATACGCTTGGCCACCAAAACCGTATGTACCCCCGGGCAGTCGTCCATTGCCGCATCCACGATTCCTTTCAAATCTATGGTTTTGGCACCCCGGTAGGAGCCGTCAGACGTAATCACCACTTGGCAATCACTATCATTAATTCGAGTCGCCAAAGCATTGGATGAAAATCCCGCAAATACCACCGAATGAATCGCCCCGATCCTAGCACAAGCCAGCAGAGAAACCGCTAATTCCGGTATCATCGGCAAATAGATGCAGACCCGGTCTCCTTTGCGTACGCCATTGTCTTTCAATACATTAGCGAATTTATTGACCCGTTTATGGAGTTCTCGATAGGAGATGTATTGGGCTTTTTCGTTGGGATCATTCGGCTCAAAAAGGATGGCTGTTTTGTCCCCGCTCATGCGCAGATGCCGGTCGATACAGTTTTCTGTAATATTCAATTTAGCCCCTTCATACCATTTGATTTCGGGCTTTTCAAAGTCCCAAGACAAGACATTGTCCCATTTTTTGTGCCAACTAAAATGCTCTTCCGCAATCTCTTCCCAAAACACTTCCGGCTCTCTGACCGACTTGCGATAGACCTTAAAATACTCTTCCAAATGTTTGATACTGTAATTGCTCATCCTTTATTTTTTTGTGGTTTGGTGCGCCCCTTGCGGGAAAAAGGGATGGGGTTTGCTATCCGCTTGCGCAAAATGCGGGGACAAGTTAGAAAAAAAGTGAGAAAAAATGGAGTTTTGGGCGGAATTTTCCAAAGACTATTGAGTCTGCCCTGAAAAGTATTCTATCGAAAAACCACCAAGTTTTATTCTATTTGGGAATTTTGTTCAATCGTTCAACTGTTCAACTGAAACACTGATAATCAACATGTTGGCGTTCAATTTGCCCTTCGGACGTTCAATTTGCCCTTCGGGCGTTCAAGTGCCTTCGGCGTTCAAGGAGGAGGCTCACTTGACTGCCTACCTTTAACCTTTGACCTTTGACCTTTGACCTTTAACCTTTGACCT
>JALVCY010000357.1 GCA_027009605.1 Saprospiraceae bacterium | reverse complement strand
TCTGTCTAGTTGTGAAGTGTGAAGGTTGAAACCCTTCACTTTTGGACGTTGCGGCCTACAAGGCCTGACGAGCGGTGGTTGTTGTTTTTGGGGTTGGAAGGGTGATGCCAGCAGGGTTGGAAGGGTGATGCCAGCGGGAATAAAAAAATAAGGATGAAGATGTACACATCTAAGGCATATGTTTACCTACGGTTTTATGGTGAAGATTTTAGGCCAATAGAATTAACTAGCTTGATTAATATTGACCCTACTAGTTATGGGCAAAAGGGACAGCGTGGGCAGTATGGAGTTTATAAAGAATGTTTTTGGCAAAAGAAATTAAAAAAGACAAGTGCGCTAGATGAGTTAGATGATTCTATCTTAAAGCTTATATCCATATTTAAAGATAAAATACCATCATTAAAGGATTTTATGAAAAAACATAATGTAAAAGCTAAATATTTTGTTGTAATTAAGGCTAAGAATAATGAGGACGTTGGAGTCTGTATGGGTATTGACGTTATTCGCTTTTTGAATGAGTTGGGCGCTTCTGTTGAAGTTGATGTGTATAATTGTTGAATTCCTCACTAGCACAGCCCATGCCAATCAAATAAAAACTAAGCCTGCTCGACCGCACCAATTATAGTCATCTCGCCCACGAGAACTAGTATTGTCTGTGAAAGCAAAATGGCCTATCTTTGCGAAATACTCGCTGGCCTGATATTACGGGAGATTAGCTTGATTCCGTCTGGAAATGAATGGTGAAGGTTGAAATACTTCACTTTTGGATGTTGGGGGCTGTAAGGTCTGACGAGTGGGTGGTTGTTTTTTGGTTTGGAAGGGGGATGCCAGCGGGGAAGTTCTTAAGATAAATACTCTGCAGAATTCAGGAATTCGTGTGAGTAATTCGGGGATTAGACTTCCTTTAGTTTTTTCTGCTGATGGTGTAGTCCCTATACCCCCTAGTATGTTTAATCGTCTTGCTGGGGGAGGGTGGTTCTCTAAACCATTAGACTCTACCTAGAATGCTCTTTTTGAATTATCCAAGCAATATTGAAAATGAAATTACTAAGAAGAATTTTTTGGATTTTTATAATCATTCTGGTGTCTGTCTTTAGCTTTAAAAGCTATAATAGTATCGATGGTATTTTGGGAGGGGCTTATGGTTTGTTTTTCTCGAATGAGACGAGATACTCATCCCGTTATTCTGATGATAAGTTTAAGGCTATTACAATTGGAATGAAAAGACAAGAAGTTGTTGATGTGCTTGGAGAACCTTTGTCTGTTTATCAAATAGATACAAACTCCATTTACTTAAGATTTAGTGAAACTACAAAGGGGCCTGGAAGAGAATTTCGGGTGCGTGGGGTGGATATTGACCATGATACGGTAAAGGAAAAATATGCTTTTTTTTATGTCGGTGATTAGACTTGATTTGCATCTTATTAACTGCCAACATTCTTGTTTGAAGCCCATTGGCCTACTATTAACCCCGCCGGCACAGCCCATACCAATCAAATAAAACCTAAGCCGGCTCGACCGCACCAATTACAGGCATCTCGCCCACGAGAACTAGTATTGTCTGTGAAAGCAAAATGGCCTATCTTTGCGGAATACTCGTTGGCTTGATATTATGGGAGATTAGCTTGATTCCGTCTGGAAATGAATGGTGAAGGTAGAAATACTTCACTTTTGGATGTTGTGGGCTGTAAGGTCTGACGAGTGGGTGGTTGTTTTTTTGGGTTTGGAAGGGGGATGTCAGCGGGGGCTAGAAGTGGTATTTTGTCCTTACCCAAGTGTATTAAATGAAAAACTATGTTAAAGAATCAAATTATTTTAGTTTTTGCAAGTTTATTTATTTTTGCTTGTAGCCCAACTCATAGGACATTGGAATCGTGCCTAGAAAAACAAGTTTCTTCTGACTTTGACCCAACAGTGTCAAAATTTCAAACTTATTTGATAGAAAAGGGCGTCCTTAAAGAGTGGAGCTACGTGGAAGTATATCGTCTAGTGAAAAGTTTGAAGGATGATGAAAAAAGATACGAAATGCATGATTTGATGCAAGATTCGTATTTAGAAAGAGTCTCTTTGAGTGATTTTCTTGTATTGGAGTCCTGTTGTAAACAAGATAAGCTGCCAGATGATTCTATTTGTAAAATATTAAGAACATCTTTTAAAAAAGGAAAGCCAAATGATAGTCTCCTAAAACTGCTTGAATCTATTGGAGAAAGAAGGTTTAATAAAGAACCGATTTTGAATAAATTTTTCTTTGTTTATTTAGAGTATTATTTAGGTTTACCGGAGAATAAAAGAAATCGCTGAAGTATAATACTGGATAATTCATAGCTGGCATCCTACACGCCGGCACAGCCCATACCAATCAAATAAAACTAAGCCGGCTCGGTAAGCCTTTTAGGCTTAAACCGCACTAAGAATAGAGTCCAAGTCAAAAATCCTTGCCCCGAATCCCCAAAATATTTAAAGACTTTTTTCATGAAATCCCCAAAAATCCCCGTAGGAGTTTCACAAGGAAACCCCCTACGGCCTTTAAATATTTTGGGG
>JALVCY010000356.1 GCA_027009605.1 Saprospiraceae bacterium | reverse complement strand
TCAACTTCGTGTTGAGCATTTAGCTTTTGCAACTCATCATCCGGCGACACGATATATAAGGCATCAAAGCGATTGGTTGTAAAATATTTGTGGGCCAGTGGAAAAGAATCTATCACCGGTCGGTCGAAAGTGGGGGAAGATGGCCGGTTAGTCCGGGGCGCAATGGCCTTTGGCGTGCATCCGTTAAGGAAAAATAGTCCGGTTATCAGACTCAAAAAATAAAATTTGTAGGTCATTTCCATCAAATACGGCATAAGAGTATCGGTTCAACCATTCGCCTAAGTTGATATAACGGCTATGCCCGTTTTTTAGTGTGAAATCAATGGGGAGATGGCGATGGCCAAATACAAAATAATCAATGTCGGACGACTCGATTTTTTGATTAGCAAATTGAACCAGCCATTCATTTTGGGGACCGTGCCATCGGTTGACAGCTTCATATTTTTGAGCGGAGCGGCTTTTTCGAGACCAATAATTGGCGATACCGATGCCCAGATTAGGGTGAATCCGGGCAAAAAGCCATTGGCAAAGGGGGTTGGCAAAAACTTTTTTGATGAATTTATATCCGTGGTCTTTCGGGCCGAGTCCGTCTCCGTGTCCGATAAAGAACTTTTTTCCGGCGATTTCTATCCGCATGGGCTTGCGCAAAATAGGAATGTCCAATTCTTCTTCAAAATAGCGAAACATCCACATATCATGGTTACCTATAAAAAAGGTGATGGGAATCCCCGCATCACGCAGCTCTGCTAATTTGCCCAATAGGCGGGTGTATCCTTTCGGAATGACGCGTTTGTACTCAAACCAAAAATCAAAGACATCTCCCAATAGATAAATATGAGCCGCATCGCCTTTAATATGGTCTAGCCAACGGACAATCTTTTGCTCTCTCTCCCTGGAAGAAAGCTGTCCACCGGTACCCAAGTGAAAATCCGAAGCGAAATAGGTTTTTTGACTCATAGGCGGCAAATATACGAAACTCTCTAACACAAAGATGCAATCGGGGTTTGTTTTGGGATTCTGGGTCTTTTGACTTCATCATTCTTCATTCGTCAATCTGCATTCTTCATTCTGTTAGTTGAAAAAGTTGAGAGAGTTGAGACGTTCGCCTACGGCTCTCTGGTTGAGTCACGTCCCGATTACTATCGTGGATTCGGACATCGTTAAGTTGAGACGTTCGCCTACGGCTCACTGGTTGAGTCACTTGTCCTTCGGACTTCGTTAAGTTGAGTCGCTTCGCTGGTTGAGAAGATTTGGGTGTTTGCTTGGGTTTTGACTTCATTATTCGATATTCGGCATTCATCATTCGATATTCTGTTTGGTTTTTAAGTTGAGAAAGGTTGAGACGTTCGCCTACGGCTCACTAGGTTGAGAACTCGTCCTTCGGACTTCGTGGTTGAGAGCTTCGCTGGTTGAGACGATTTGGATTTTTGCGGGGATTTTTACTTCATTATTCGACATTCGGCATTCTGCATTCGATATTCCGGTAGTTGAGAAAGTTGAAAGAGTTGATTCGCTCGCAAGCTTCGCTAGTTGAAGAAGTTGAGACGTTCGCCTGCGGCTCTCTGGTTGAGTCACTTGTCCCGATTACTATCGTGGATTCGGACTTCGTTAAGTTGAGTCGCTTCGCTGGTTGAGAAGATTTGGGTATTTACTTTGGTTTTTTACTTCGTTATTCGATATTCTGTTATTTCTTTCTTGGGTGGGGGCGAATGCAATTGGCCCTTACGGGAACGGGAAGTACCGGCGGTTTAGATTACCGATTTACACCAAGAAAAGAGAAAAAAAAGGCCGCCACAACGATTTTTTTGCAAAAAACATTGACAAAAAATAAATTAAGTCCTATCTTTGTGGCTCAACCGAATGATATTCTTCACTTTAGTAGTTTTAGCAGAATAAAATTTGGTTTTCGTTAAGTGGATGTTAATAAGATTTGAGAAATTTGGATTTTTTAGATTTTGGCATTATCTTAGCACCATCAATCAACCACGGCAATCTTGCCATCAATAAAAACTGACAGAGTATAAGCATTAGTTCTACATTTTGAATTTGGATTTTTTTTACTAAAATGTTAGACCTATGCAGTATGCACCTTTGACTGATCAGGAGTTGATTGCCCTATACCTGAAGGGAGATGAAAAAGCTTTTAGCCTATTACTAGGCCGTCACAAAGCAAAAATTTACAGTACTATTTATTTATTTGTCAAGGATCACGCACTGGCGGAGGACATCTTCCAAGATGTGTTTATCAAGATTATTGACACCTTGCGTAAAGGAAAGTACAACCACGAAGGCAAATTTGTCCAATGGGCTTCTCGTATCGCCTACAATATGTGTGTGGATAACTTCCGTAGAAACAAAAGACGTGCTCATATCCGTCCTACCGAAGAGTTTGACATCTTTGATGTGCTTCAAAACTCCGAGCCGGGCACCGATGAGCACATGATTAAGAGCGAAACACACGCAAAAATCAGAAAACTAGTCGATTTATTGCCCCCGGAGCAAAGAGAAGTGGTCATCCTAAGACATTACGCCGATATGAGCTTTAAAGAAATCTCTGCATTGACCAGAGTGAGTATTAATACGGCCTTAGGCCGGATGCGCTATGCGCTCATTAATATTCGTAAGATAATGGAAGAAAGAGAAGTCGTTATCTAAAATTCATCAAGGTGCAACAGAAAAGCAGGTATGATGAAATTCATGCCTGCTTTTTTTATTGTACTTGGAGATGAATGATGACAAGGTTTTTATGGTTTGCACGGATTTTTTCCCGCAGATTCCCGTAGGTTTTAATTCCCGCAGATGTGCGCAGATTTTTCCCGCAGATTCCCGCAGATTTATTTCTTTCTTGGCAACTCACCGCTCACTACTCACTACTCACCACTCACCGCTCACTACTTTGTTTTCCCGCAGATATTCGCAGATTTAATTCCCGCAGATTTAATTCCCGCAGATGTACGCAGATTTTTCCCGCAGATTTCCGCAGATTTATTTCTTTCTTGGCAACTCACCGCTCACTACTCACTACTCACTACTCACCGCTCACTACTTTGTTTTCC
>JALVCY010000355.1 GCA_027009605.1 Saprospiraceae bacterium | reverse complement strand
TGCCCTTCGGGCGTTCAAATGCCTTCGGCGTTCAAGGGGAATGCTCTCTTGGCTGCCTACCCGTTACACCGTTATACCGTTATACCGTTACACCGTTTAATATTAGGCCGGGAGTAAAAAATGCACAAAAAGGTGGTATTTAACTTATTGACAATCAACACCTTAGTGAGTTCTTAGTGTCAACTTCGTGTCCTTAGTGGTTAGGCATTACACTTTTCCTTACCAGTAAGTGCACTTAGATAACACTAAGTTTACACTAAGCAACGCAACAAATTCTTGGTAACGCTCCTAAACTACGCACCCAAACAAGAAACAAGCTTTCTCACAAATTCCCCAAAATAAAATCAGTCAACTTCGTAAACAAATGCAACCGGGTCACCCCCCCATAAATCCCATGATTTTTGTTGGTATATATGTAGGTCTCATATTGCTTATTGGCTTCGACTAAGGCTCTGGCCATTTCTGCAGAATTCTGAAAGTGGACATTGTCATCGGCTAGACCATGAACCAAAAGATAGTTGCCTTTTAATTGATTGGCAAAATAGATTGGTGAATTATCGTGATATCCGGACGGATTCTCCTTTTCTGTCCGCATAAAACGCTCTGTATAAATAGAATCGTACCATTTCCAATTCGTCACCGGTGCGACCGCTATCGCTGTTTCAAACACATCATTGCCCTTCAAGATACAAAGAGAAGACATATAGCCCCCATAACTCCATCCAAAGATTCCGGTTCGTTTTTCATCAATAAAAGGCTTGGCACTCAAGTATTTAGCGGCTTCTATTTGGTCTATCGTTTCGTAGTGCCCCAATTGCATGTAAGTCATTTTTTTAAATTCTGCGCCACGTCCCCCCGTTCCGCGATTGTCCACACAAGCCACGATATACCCTTTTTGCGCAAGCATCTGAAACCACCAGTAAAAAGGCCCCATCCACTGATCCACCACCTGTTGATTGCCCGGCCCGCCATACAAATACATGAATAGCGGGTACTTCTT
Source organism: Saprospiraceae bacterium (assembly GCA_027009605.1). Taxonomy (GTDB): domain Bacteria; phylum Bacteroidota; class Bacteroidia; order Chitinophagales; family Saprospiraceae; genus HyVt-613. The sequence continues at coordinate 2,068 of JALVCY010000355.1, read as the reverse complement.
ATTCGGGTCAAAATCCGGTGGTTTTACCATATATCCATTCAAAGAAACGCCTTCACTGGTCTTGAATTTGAAAAACTCAACCGGCGCACAACCATGAGATTGAATTTGACGCACGATAGGCTGATTATCTTCCAAGACCCGCACCAGCTTTCCACCGTTTTCATAAATGGTATAAGTAGCCGGCGTATTGATATTGGAATAAGTCAAGGTATAATAATCAAAGGTCGGGCTAAAACTGATTTCATTCCAACCTTTGACTTGGGTAATTTGCTTTTTGTGGCGTCCTTTCAAGTTGATGGCATAAACATCCCGGACTAACGGCCCATGCTCCGTCGATTGATAATACACCAACTTCCGCTTGGCATCATAGCCTTGAAACTTGGTGACTTCCCACTTTCCTTTCGTAATCTGCTTGCGCAAACGCCCGTCCATGTCGTACAAATAAATATGATTGTAGCCGCTGCGGTCACTCGTCCACAAAAACTGTTTGCCATTAGGCAGGAAGGTCAGATTATTGTAATTATCGACATATTGTTTACTTTTTTCTTCAAGCAAAAGACTCGCTTGCCCTGTTTGCGCATGAGCCTTAAAGACTTTCAAATCATTTTGATGGCGATTGAGATGCAAAAAAACAAGATAATTCGGGTCTTTAGTCCACTGAATTTTAGCAATGTAAGTGTCCTTATCTTTGCCCGTATCCAGCTTGACCGTTTTCCCGGAAGGGATATCATAAACAAACAAATCCACAATCGAATTCTTCTCCCCTACTTTGGGATATTTATAGGTATAAGGCGTCGGATAAAGGTCATCATTATAGTAATTCAGCGTATATTCTTTGACTTCGGACTCATCAAAACGATAAAAGGCTATTTTCTTACTATCCGGCGCCCACTCGTAGCCGCGCACCACGCCCAATTCTTCTTCATAAACCCAATCCGAAGCCCCGTTGATGATGTGATTGACCTTGCCATCTTTTGTAATTTGGGTCACCTTATCAGTAGATAAGTCCTTAACATACAAGTTATTATCAAAAACAAAAGCGATTTTGGACGCATCCGGACTCAACACAGCGTATCTGATTTTACCTTGCGGAAAAACAGGATTTAGTGATTTATTTTGGCTATCATAGACCAAGTAATTAGCCCTTTTGGAATGTCGGTAAATAGCTTCTTCATCGGTAGAAAAGACGATTTTGGTTTGATCTTGCGAAAAACGAAACCCATCAAAATCACTCAAACCTACTTCAGTCCCATCGAATAGCACACCGGCTTGGGCACCTGTCAAAATATCATATTTGACAATCCGGTTTTCTTCTTGGCGCATATAATGGCGTCCATCTTTCATAAAGCTAAAACCGGGCACAGAGCGGGCATACAATTTAGCACTATACCAAATATCTTGGAGTTGGATTTTTTCTTGGGCAAAAGCATTAAACTGTAGCACAAATGCCAAAAGAAAGACTGTACAATAACGCATGGGTTCTTTTTTGGGGTAAAATTAGGGATTTTTTTTGGTTCTGCGTTGATTGCAGTGGGATTTCTTGGCCGCCTTCCTGAGTGCCTTCGGCGTTCAATTTGTCCTTCGGACGTTCAATTTGCCCTTCGGGCGTTCATTGCCTTCGGCGTTCAAGGGGACGCTCTCTTGGCTGCCTTCCCGTTAGACCGTTGAGTTGACTCCGAAAAGTCAGGTTCAGTGGTTTGTTCTTGGCTCCACAAAATTTTATTTGGTTTTCTCTTTTGTTTTAACCCTCTAAATCCCCCTTGAAAATGGTCCCGATAGCTATCGGGATATGGTAAACCAAATAAAATTTTGTTCATCGCTTTAATTCATGGCAGAGTGGACTTTTCAGAGCGGATTCACCGTTACACCGTTACACCGTTGGTTGCCTTGGGCGTTCAATTTGTCCTTCGGACGTTCAATTTGCCCTTCGGGCGTTCAATGCCTTCGGCGTTCAAGGGGCTTTCGTGTTTTTCGTGTTTTTCGTGGTTAAAAAAATCTTGGTGGTTTGGACATTGTCCATCCGTTACACCGTTCATTGCCTTCGACGTTCAAGGGGGACGTTCTTTTG
>JALVCY010000354.1 GCA_027009605.1 Saprospiraceae bacterium | reverse complement strand
CCATGCTTACGTTAAATGGCTACAAACCCAATCCATTAAATGGTGCCGATTATAATTTGCTGAAATTTGAAGTGGGAGCCCCAACCGCTAATCCGGTGACGACCATTCCAACCACTTTGGTAGATGTGCCGGTACTGTCTGAAAGCGATGCCAATATCACCCGGAAATTGCTCTTCCAACCGGAGCAAGGCGGCCCCAATCATCTCAATGGCAAATTTCTAATTAATGGCGTTTCCTTCGATCCGGATGTGATTAATTACACCATTCCTTTAAACAATACAGAGATTTGGGAAATTAGAAACCAATCCGGAATATCGCATCCCTTCCACATTCACGATGTCCAGTTTAATATTCTTTCCAGAAATGGAGTTGCTCCACCCATCAATGAGCAAGGGCGCAAAGATGTGATTTTGGTGCGTCCCCAAGAGACCATTCGATTCATCACCAAGTTTGAAGATTTCGCCGATGATTCTGTACCTTATATGTATCACTGCCATCTGTTGATTCACGAAGATGACGGGATGATGGGGCAGTTTACAGTCAGTTCCGCATTGTCGGTCGGAGAAGAACCCATAGCAGATGGCATAAAGCTTTATCCCAATCCAACCCACGGTACAGTCCAATTAGACATAACTAAAGGGTTGAGAATCAACGAGATAACCATCTTGGATCAACTGGGCCGGCGCATTCAAAGCCCAACAATTGTGCAAGATGACCAAACGATTCGGATAGACCATTTGCCGAAAGGTTTATACTTTATCCATCTGACCGGAGATTCTCGAAGGATAACCAAAAAGGTTTTAGTCCAATAAAATTTGGCCTTTACCCAAGCCGCTTAATGGCCTTTGAACTTTAGTTCAAAGCTGTAGCCATCGAGCGCAGCAAGATGGCGCCACGGGCACATGAAAGTGTAACGGCCACTTCTGTCGCCAAGTTCACCAGAATCTAGGCGACAGAATTCGCCGATACTACCATCAAATCCAAACCCAAAAAAATAGGGATGAACCACCGTTCATCCCTATATCTTTTCAAAAAACCATTCTCAAGACATACCCGTTAAAAAGGATAGCCATTCGCTTTAATCACGGCATTGGCCACGATGCGGCGCATTTCTTTAACATTCACGGTCGGGTATTTTGTAAAACGCTTCACACCCATCAAGAATGTTTTTAGCAAATCCCCGTCATTAAAGGAGACAATCGCATCTTTAGCCACTTTCGCAATGTGGTCATTGAAGTCATAAAATACCACTTTAAGCAGGGCATCATAGACTTCCTGATCCACCTTTTTGTTATCCATTTGCGCAAGCTTCTCGATACGTAGCAAAAGGGATTCTGCCGTAAAGGTGTCAATCATGATATCGGCCACATTCATCAAGATTTCTTGTTCTTGCTCTAGATTTATTTCCTTGTCCATCTGTTTTTTGGCAGCGGCTCCGGCAACCAGTAAAATTATTTTCTTAAAATTACTCAAAGCTTTGCGCTCTGCTGCATACGGCCCTTCCGCTTTCGCAAAAGAAGGCATCGAAGCTAATTCTTTTTGTACCGCCCAAGCCGGCCCGACAATATCAATCTTACCTTTCATCGCTCTTTTTAGCAGCATATCGACCATCAATAGGCGATTGATTTCGTTGGTTCCTTCAAAGATTCGGTTGATACGCGCATCCCGGTAAGCCCGAGCAGCCGGAAATTCTTCAGAGTAGCCGATGCCCCCCAAAACTTGCACCGTTTCGTCCACCACATAATCCAATACTTCCGAAGAATGCACTTTTACAATCGAACATTCAATCGCATATTCTTCAGCCGCCTGCATTTTTGCGTCAGCGTAAGACACACCGGATTCCATTAATTCATGCTCTTTATCTTGGAGCATTTTGGAGACGCGGTAATTGGTGCTTTCAGCTGTAAAGCTACGGATGGCTTGCTCCGCCAATTTATATTTAATCGCCCCAAAAGAAGCAATAGGCACTTTGAATTGTACTCTTTCGTTGGCATAATTGGCGGCGACATTCACGCTTTCAATGGCTCCGCTCAAGGTCAGCAATCCCAATTTGAAACGTCCAATATTCAACACATTAAAAGCAATCAAGTGTCCTTTTCCGATTTCGCCCAACACATAATTTTTAGGCACTTTCACATTTTCAAAGAAAACCTGCCTAGTCGAAGAGCCTTTGATACCCAATTTGTCTTCTTCTGCTCCAAAGGTGATACCCGGCATGTCTCTTTCGAGAATAAATCCCGTAAATTTCTCCCCATCCACTTTCGCAAATACCGTAAATACATCCGCAAACCCTGCATTGGTAATCCACATTTTTTGCCCGTTGATGATATAATGTTCTCCATCTTCCGATAAAACAGCGGTTGTTTTGGCCGCAAGGGCATCAGAGCCGGAAGTCGGTTCGGTCAAGCAATAAGCCGCTTTCAACTCACCGGTAATCAACTTAGGCAAAAATTTCTCCTTCAAAAAATCCGTACCAAAATAGAGTAGGGGCAACATCCCAATTCCGGTGTGAGCCGCAAACGAAACCAAGGCGCTGCCGCCCCGTCCAATCGTCGTATTGATGAGCGTATTGGTGTTGGTATCCATTTGCATCCCGCCATATTTAGTCGGCATGTGTGTGCCTAAGAGTCCCAATTCGGCGGCTTTATCCAGGATTTTGGGGACAATGCCATCTTTTTGTTTTTCGATTTCGGCAATATGGGGTGTGATTTCGTTATCCACAAAATCATTGACCATATCCTTGATCATCAATTGTTCTTCGTTAAATTCTTCCGGAATAAAAGTGTCGGATGCGGTACTGTCTTTGATGACGAATTCGCCGCCATTTAGGGCTATTAATTTGGTTTTCATGTCTGATTGTTTAGCAGTAAAATAAAAGGTGATGTGTAAGCTTCTATGCCTTAATACGTATGTAACGTATAAAAACAGTACCAAGTTATGCCTTTTTTTTGAAAAAATAAACCATTCGGTATATTTTTTTAAGATTGTTGGCTTGCTTTCGCAAAAAAGTGGGTTTTTGGGGCTGTTTAATAGCCTAGTTCACTGCATTATTCGATATTCGTCATTGGGCATTCGATAT
>JALVCY010000353.1 GCA_027009605.1 Saprospiraceae bacterium | reverse complement strand
AAGCATTAGACACGGTCAAAATCACGGTATAAGTCCCCGGCGCATCATAAGAATGCAATGGATTGTCCGCCGAAGAAGTCGTGCCGTCCCCGAAGTCCCAAGAGCTGGATGTGTAATTATCTGAAGTATTATTGAAATTAGCCTCCAATAAGTTGGTGGTAAAAGTAAAACCGGCAGAAGGAATATCATCAACAAAAATATAATTCACCTTGGTCATGGTATCGCTACCGGCGCAGTTGCTGGCAATGATAATCGCCGTGTAAGAACCTGTATCAGCGTAAGTGACAATAGGGTTGTTGATGGTAGAAGTAGCCGGATTGCCCCCCGGGAACTGCCAAAGGATGTCATCCACATCGTTACCGGTGGTGGTATTGGTATAGTGTACAGTGAAAGGTTTGCAGCCGGATTGATTGTCCACGGTGAAGTTCGCCGCTGGAAGAGAATCCAAGCATAACAATCCGACAATTGCATCGTATTTGCTGTTGGTATTGTCGTAGGTTTGGTCATAAGCGCCTGGCGTGGTAGGATAGTCGTCGGACAAGGTACGGCCGGCAAAATATACTTGATCAGAGCCATTGACATCAATGGCAACCATCGGCTGGTCAAAAGTGTTGCCCCCCACAAAAGTAGAAGAAAGCACCGTGCTCAAGTCATTGCTCAATCTCGTAATAGCTACATCTCCAATTCCGTTGTAAGAGCCATCATAAACGGCATCAAAGGCAACAAAGTCAGCCGACGTACTGATTCCGGCCACAATAACCCGGTTTTGAGAGTCCATCGTCAGCGCATAACCCTGCTCATAATCTGAGCCGCCCAATAAGGTGGATTCTGTCATGGCCGTCAGGTCACTTGAAAAGGCCGAAATGGTCATATCGGTCGTTCCGTCAAGTGTATTGTCATACGCACCGGCAGTGGTCGGATAATCAGAAGAAGTCGTCCAGCCTATGGTGTAGATTTTTCCGGAAGGAGCTACAAAAAGGGCTTCTACATGGTCTTCTACAGCACCTCCAATATAAGTGGCATTATTGACTTGCGTCAAATCGCTATCAAAAGAAGCCAAAAAACTATCAAATACACCGTCAAATGTCGCATCATATCCGCCGCCCCCTAAAGGCAAATCAGTAGAGCGAGTCCATCCGCCGATGATGACATTTCCGGAAGGCAATAATTTAATGTCATTGGGTTGGTCCCAGTCGGTGCCGCCATAATAAGTGGACGCCACCAAATTGGTAAAATTAGCATCCAACTTAGTGATGACTGCATCTTTTGCTCCCAAAGCCGTTGTGGAAACGACGCCCGCAGTCGTTGGATAGTCCGTAGAGAGCGTGTTTCCGGCCAAATACGTTTCTCCGGAAGGCGCAACAACGACGCCATGAGCATAATCCGCATCCGCCCCGCCTACATAAGTAGAAGCCACTAAACTGCTTAAATCCGCAGAAAATTTGGCAATAAATATATCCGAACTTCCATTGGCACTGGCGTCAAAAGCACCCGCCGTAGTCGGTAAGTCAGTAGAAAAAGTATAGCCGATAACCGTAATGTCTCCATTGGCGCTAAAGTCAAAATTATTGATAAAATCATCGCTCAATCCACCAAAATAAGTAGAAGCAATAATAGTCGATAAATCCGGTGTTAACTTGGTGATAAATCCATCATACGAACCCGCATTTGCGGTCGCATAGGCGCCGGGCGTAGTAGGGAAATTATTGGATTGAACCCATCCGGCAATCACGACGTTTCCGTCCGGTGCGATTCGAGTCCCCATCGCTTGTTCGGCTTCGGAGCCACCAATGAACGTAGAAGCCAATAAAGGGTCAATCACAACGGTATAGTCCGGGTCGTAATCCCCCAAACTAAAAGAATATTCCGTCAGTTTTTTGGCGTTTAAAACGTAGGATACATCGACTTTAATTTGTTGATTGTCAATGATTTGATAGGCAAAAGGTGGAGTAAATTTGAGCTGGCCTTCTTTGCTGTTGATTAGAAGTGCTCCGTCTTTTTCAATGCGACAAGAAGAAGCCCCTTTGATTTTCATCTGAATATCTTGGGGCCGGCCATTGGGTTGAATGATAAAAAGCTTCTCCACATTATTGCCATGTACATTGAGCTGAACATCGATGTTTTGCCAGACATTGGAAAGCTCAATAGATTTGAAAGAAGCAGCATTTTTTGTCCAGTTTTCAGGATTGTTGCTTAGGAAATAATTGGTTTTACTTAGTGTGGGAGATTGGCCGGACATGGCATCCGGTTGTCCACCAATAAATGATTCCCGGAGCAAGAAACTTTTAGTAGAATCAATGGTAATGTTATAGTTGATAACCCCATCATCAGTCAAATAAGTTTTTCCTGCAAAGGTCTGTGCCACAAACCGGACACGCTTTGGCCATTGCCCAAGGTTTTCGACCCAAGGAATTCGACTGGTAATGGTATTAGGTTGTGTAGAATTAGGAGATGCTTGCGCAAAAATGCCTTTACTGTTAAAAAAGTCCGTAGGCACAGAACACTTGCTCTGAGCAGAAAGAGATAAAGGTAAACTAAAAATAAGCGCAATCCAAAAGATAGCTGTTGGTTTCATAGTACTTTCATTTCCCGAAAAATACCGATGGTATTTTAAGATAATAATTGTCTGTTTGTTGTTTTAATTCGGGAGACGTATTCTAGGGTGTGCATTGAAGGGGAGAAACCGGAGTGTCTAATTCCTTACACAAAAGTAAACAAAATTTTTACTAATTGCCCGTTTTTTTATAGAAATATACCTAGGTGGGTAGGTTATTGTTTGGTGTTAATATGAATATGATGGTGGTTTTAGTTGAAAAAGTTGATTCGCTCGCAAGCTTCGCTAGTTGATTCGCTGCGCTAGTTGAGAAAGTTGATTCGCTGCGCTAGTTGAGAAAGTTGAATCGCTGCGCTAGTTGAGAAAGTTGATTCGCTGCGCTAGTTGAGAAAGTTGAATCGCTGCGCTAGTTGAGAGATATGGGTTTTTTGGGGGATTTTTACTTCATCATTGGACATTCGGCATTTTACATTCGATATTCTGTTAGTTGAAGAAGTTGAATCGCTGCGCTAGTTGAAAGAGTTGAATCGCTTTGCTAGTTGAGAATGTT
>JALVCY010000352.1 GCA_027009605.1 Saprospiraceae bacterium | reverse complement strand
AGAATAACAAAGTAGAACTGATAATTAACCGGCATTGATGCCCGAAATTATAGCGACCAACCGTGCCTAGGGGCGTTCTTAGTTGCCGGGTCTCCAAATCGAAAGATTAGAGCAAAAACACCTACACTGAAGAGTAGTCAAAGGCTGAAATTTTAGCAAAAGACAAATAGCCGGCTCGAGCTTGCTTTACCGTTGGTTTTAACCAACGGACAGGAAGCAAAACTATCAGGGGCTTTAGCCCCATGGACGACTGCTCACCCTTTTCAACCCTAATTAGACCGTTTCTGAGTCCGTTCCCCCAATTCAATCACCTGTAGATTACTTATTTTTTCCGGACCGCCGATGGTGAATCTGATGGCCGTTCTCATTTTGTGAAAACCGGTCATGCCGGCCGCACCGGGATTGATGTGGAGCAAATCTAATTCGGGGTCGTGCATTACCTTTAAAATATGCGAATGCCCACAGACGTATAAATCAATATTTTCTTCTTTGAGTATTTTCTTGACTCGGGAAGTATAGCGTCCGGGATAACCGCCGATGTGGGTGATTAAGACTTTGACGCCTTCCAAGGTGAAGATTTGATTTTCGGGGTATTTTTTGCGGAGTTCTAAGGAGTCTATGTTGCCATATACGGCGCGCAAAGCGCGTACATCTTCCAAGGAGTCGGTAACAAAACGGTCTCCGATATCTCCGGCATGCCATATTTCATCGCATTCTTCAAAAAACTTGAAGATGGATTCGTCCAAATAGCTGTGGGTGTCCGATAAAATACCAATTCTTTTCACTAGGCGTATGGGTTAAAAGGTAAAAACACAGACCAAACCGGGCTTCTGTTTGGTCTGTGTGTAAAGCTTTGTTTTTGTGTAACTATTTAGCCACCCGCTAATTTTTGTTAGAAAATGCCCTTTTTGCGCCTGTTTTTGCTAAAATTTTCTCACGTAGGGACGCACGGCCGTGCGTCTCTACGTCAACATCCACAAAAATGCCTATTTTCTACCTAAAAATTGGGGCACCTAAACAGTTACGTTTTTGTAGGCAATTAAGATTACTATCCACTTAGATTACTTAGGTTTTACTAATTTCAAACGAAGTCGTCTTAGTGCAAAACTTAGTGTTTTCTATGTGGTCTTAGTGGTTGGGTTTACCGTAAAAGAACCTATTTCTCAAATTCCAGAATGGTCTTCGAGATGATGTTTGCACAATCAAGAATCTGTTCTTCGGTCATCACTAAAGGTGGTGCAAAACGGATGATATTGCCATGTGTAGGTTTTGCCAAAAGGCCATTGTCCCGCAAGGCTAGGCAAATTCTCCAAGCCGTATCACTGTCTTCGGAGTCGTTGATGATGATGGCATTCAAAAGGCCTTTGCCCCGGACTTTAAGGACTAAATCGGTCTTTGCAATCAACTCATTCATTTTTTCTCGAAAGAGTATCCCCAGTTGATAAGCATTTTCCGCAAGGTTCTCATCCTGAATCACTTGTAAGGCTTCGATACCTACGGCACAGGCCAACGGGTTGCCCCCAAAAGTCGAACCATGCTCCCCGGGCTTGATGGTCAACATGATTTCATCATCGGCTAATACCGCCGAAACCGGCATGGCGCCCCCGGATAAGGCCTTTCCCAAAATCAAAATATCCGGCTTGAAATCATAATAATCACAGGCCAGCAAACGCCCGGTACGGGCAATTCCTGTTTGGACTTCATCTGCAATAAAAAGAGCATTATTTTCTTGGCAAAGAGCATAAGCCTTGGGCAAATAGTCTTCATCCGGCACATAAACACCGGCTTCGCCTTGAATGGGCTCTACTATAAAACCGGCCGTATTAGGGTCTTTTAGTGCTTGCGCCAATGCTTCCGTGTCGTTGTATGGGATGACTTCAATCCCCGGTAAGAAAGGCCCAAAATCGTTGGTCGCATCCGGATCCACCGATGCCGAAATAACACCTAAAGTTCGCCCGTGGAAGTTGCCACTGGCAAAAATGATTTTGGCTTGATTGATGGGTACGCCTTTGACCTTGTAGGCCCACTTTCTGGCTAGTTTTAGGGCGGTCTCTACGGCTTCCACGCCGGTGTTGATAGGCAAGACCTTGTCATATCCGAAGTAGGAGGTGATGAATTTTTCGTACTTACCCAACATGTTGTTGTAGAAAGCTCTGGAAGTCAGGGTCAATATCTTGGCTTGCTCCGTCATGGCATTGATAATCCTTGGATGGCAATGCCCCTGATTAACAGCTGAATACGCAGATAAAAAATCATAATACTTCTTTCCGTTAACGTCCCAGACAAATACGCCTTCTCCTTTGGTCAAGACTACGGGGAGCGGGTGATAGTTATGCGCTCCGTATTGGTCTTCCATTTGGATGAATTCTTGTGCTTTATTTTCCTTTATCATGTTCACTTTTTTTGCGACAAATGTAGGCTTTTTTTTGGTAATTATTATGCCTGAATGGTTTAGGGTAAAAAGTTGGCACTTACTTGGGCTTTGGCCGTATTGATTTTTGGGACTGAACTCTAAACAAGTTTTATTCGGGATGGAGGCTTTTTGGTTAATTGTTGAGTTGACTACGAAAAGTTGGAAGTTAGATTTTGCTCCTGAAACGAGCATGAACGGTGTAACGGTATAGCGGCATAACGGTATAACGGGTAGGCAGCTAAGAGCATGAACGGTGTAACGATATAGCGGTATAACGGTCTAACAGGTAGGCAGTCAAGAGAGCGTCCCCCTTGAATGCCGCAGGCAATTGAACGCCCGAAGGGCAAGTTGAACGTACGAAGCACAAGTTGAACCAAAGGAAACTAACGATATAGCGGTATAACGGTATAACGGTCTAACAGGTAGGCAGTCAAGAGAGCGTCCCCCTTGAACGCCGAAGGCACTTGAACGCCCGAAGGGCAAATTGAACGTCCGAAGGACAAATTGAACGCCAACATGTTGATTATCATGTGCTTTCAGTCGAACAGTTGAACAATTGAACAAATTCTCCAAACCGCTCAATGATTAATCCTTTTTGCTTAACTTTGCGGTTTATGAGGGAAACAACTTGGACAACACAACGGATATTTACGATAGCATTGGTAGTTTATGTAATTACTGCCATGTTTTCATTGGGCTATCATCATCGAGATGAGCATTTTCAGATTATGGAATTTGCTTCTTGCAAGCTGGGATTAGGCCATGACAATGACTTGCCTTGGGAGTATCATTTTCAGATGCGACCCGCTTTGCAACCGGCTATGGTGGTGGTTTTGTATCGTTTTTTAGGGCTTTTTGGCGCCAATCATCCTTTTTTTATCGCTTTTTTGCTTCGGTTGTTTTCTGCTTTGCTTTCTTTGTATGCGATTCGGTTGATTATTGATCTCTACCAAAGCCGGTTTAAGCATGAGCGAACGCGGTTTTGGTTTTTGATTTTGTCTTTTTTTATTTGGTTCTCGGTCTATAACAATGTACGTTTCTCTTCTGAAAATTGGGCGGGAAATCTATTTGTCATCGGGTTTGCGCTGATGATGAAAGCCAAACGCCCCGTTAAGATATGGACTTATCTGCTGGTCGGAGCCTTGTTTGGGCTATCTTTTGTGATTCGGTATCAATCTGCTTTTTTGATTTTAGGATTTGGCGTCTGGTTATTGGTACGACGTAAAGATCCTTTCGGAAAATTAGTCCTGATGGCGATGTCCTTTTTTGCGATGTTTGGGCTTGGGGTTTTGATAGATAGATGGTATTATGGCAATTGGGTGCTGACGACTTGGAATTATCTGAAATGGAATATTTTAGCGGATCGGGTCTCCGGTTTTGGGGTGGAACCTTGGTATTATTATATGACCCAGACTTTTTTGGATGCGATACCGCCTTTTAGTTTGTTGTATGTCGTGGGCTTTTTGTGGCTGATATTTAAGCGGCCGAAGTCGGCGATTACTTGGACTCTAATCCCATTTTTGGCGGTTCACTTTCTAATAGGACATAAGGAGACGCGCTTTATGTTCCCGATTTTGGGTTTTATGCCCGTGGGTATCGCTTATTTCTTGGATTGGGTGTTGGATAAGTATGGGGTAGATTTTACGGAAAAAAATATATGGGCCAAATGGTTTAAGAAGCTATTTTGGGTGAGCAATGTATTGTTGCTGGTGGTGGTGATGTTTCGACCGGCTAATAACACGATGTGGCGGCATTTTAAGATGTATCGTGTCATCCATAAACCGGCCATCATGTATTTTGAAGAGACTTCTCCGTTTGGAGAATCTTTGCCTTACCGTTTTTATATGCGCCCGAATATCGAGACCTTGCCTTATGATATTGTCGATACTATTTTGCCGGATCCCAACCGCCAAGTGTTTATTGGCACAACGGATAAAAAAATGGTAAAGAAGTATTTGGATTCCGGGGCAGCTTCGCTTATTTATCAGTCCCATCCGGAATGGATCAAACGTTTTAATTTTAACGGTTGGGCCGACCGGACTACATTTTATTATGTATTGGAAATCAATAATCCGGATGACAAGTAATTCAATTTATACGGATTTTGTGGAAGCGATACGTCCTGTTTTCGGCTTGGGAGAAGCCCGGTCGTTGGCGCGTATTATTCGAGAAGATGTATTTGGGCATCAGGATTTGGATACCTTGTCTTTTGCGCAAGCTAAAAAGCTAAAAGTCATTGAAAACCAATTAGTTAAAGGCATTCCTTTACAATATATTTTAGGGGTTGCGGATTTTTATGGATTGAAATTGGCCGTCGATTCGTCGGTGTTAATTCCGCGTCAGGAGACGGAGAGTTTAGTTTATGAAGTGATCCGTTTTGCGCAAGCGAATCAAAGCGGCAGACGGATTAAAATATTGGATATTGGCACCGGTAGTGGTTGTATTGCGCTTGCGCTAAAAAAAGAAATTGATTGGGCCGATATCTTAGCCGTGGACGTGAGTATTCCGGCTCTAAATGTGGCTCGTAAAAACAATCAGGCTCTTGGGTTCTGCACCCGATTTGAACAATTTGATGTGCGGGATGAAAAAGCTTGGCATCGTATGGGCACGTATGATATTGTGGTCTCCAACCCGCCCTACATTCCGCCTTCAGAACGGTCTCAGATGCCGGACTATGTCTTAAATAATGAGCCGGAGTTGGCTCTATTTGTGCCGGAAGAAGATGCTTATCTTTTTTATCGCAAGATAGGTGAATTTGCGCTTGGACACCTTGCGGAAAATGGATTATTGGCCTTTGAAGTGAATGAATTTAGAGCACAAGCGACGGCGGATGTCATCAAAGGATTGGGCTATCAAGTGGAGTTGAAAAATGATTTGAGTGGGGCGCCGCGGGTTTTACTTGCCTACGTCTCCCAAAAATAACAGAATATTGGACGTAAAAATAGGGCACACCCAAAGGATGCACCCTATTCAACCTAATTAACCAAAATAATTATTTCACAATCTTAAAGATGCTAGGCGTTCCATTTCTTGTAATTTCAAGATAATACACACCGGGCGTTAATTCGTTGACATCAAATTGAATCTTGCGTTGGCCGGCCAAGTCCATTTCGGAAATTTTCTTGCCGGTCATGTGGATGAGTGTGGCTTGCCCTTCCTTGAAGGTCGTCCCCAAATCAATGTTTAAGACATCTGTTATAGGATTGGGGAATACCTGGACATCTTTCTTCCAAGTAGGCTCTTGCGTGGCCACAATCGTAATGGCTTGACAATCACTGGTTTGTTGACAACCATTTTTGTAAATGATAACGGCGTAGTTACCACTCTCTGTAGGAGTAAAAGTAGGTCCGGTTGCTCCTGTAATAGGTTCTTCGGTATCACAGTCAATCCACTGAAACTCAGCGATTTGTGATGCAGCTACTAAAGTATTACCATCCATAGTCACTTCCGTATTAATTTGAACCGGGTTGACTGTAGTCGCAATCGTGCTATCACAACCTGTAACTGCTGTCAACACACTCTTGTGAATCATTGGCTCAGTAATATTATCTATAGTCGTACCATCGGGGAAGGTATAACTTTGTCCGCATATATCGATATTTTCTTGGATTTTGAACTTTGGATTCACCATGACTTCGATGGTCTGACAAACCGGCTCTGTAATACAACCGCCTTCGGCGGCAAGGTAGTAGGTAGTAGTTTCTGTAGGCGTATCGTTGGCCGTCGTACCTTCTGCGACTACGGGGCCGTCACAATGATCCTTGTGCCAGACCCATTGTGTGGCACTGTTAAGATTACCGGAGACCACGTTGAAGTTTATGGTTTCTCCTTCACAGATTTGATTGGCAGAAACAGTATAAGCAGGCACATCAGCTTGAATGCATTGAGAAAACTTTTGGATATACATGTCTTGACCTCCTATTGAAGTATAGGTTGACGTAGAATCCGTCGGGTCAAAATCTATCGTGCCGGAAGTGTAAGAACCCACAGTATAGATTTCACCGGCAGATGTCATGGCAATATCATTGGGTACGTCCACAGATAGGTCACCAAAGCTATAGAGGTCAGAGAAATGTTCGGTTTGTGGATTGTACACCGCTTGGAAGATGTCTATAGACCCTTCAGAAGTGAGACTGGCTAAGGTCGGATCGACTGTCAGGGAAGAACTAAATTGTCCGACCAAATGAACCCCATTGTCCGGTGCTACAGTGATTGCATTAATTTGTTCTGAGAAGGCCGCTCCAAAAGTTTTTACCCACTCAATATTACCATCTGTGGTGAATTTTTGAATAAAGCAGTCTGTTTGCCCGGCACTAGTAAGCTCAAAGTTTTGAGTGCCCGGTTCAAAATTAGTAGTCCCTTCAAAACTACCGGCAATAATTACCGTACCGTCATTTGCGAAAGCCATATCATAAGGATATACATTGGCATTACTTTCGAAGAATTTTACACCTACAAAGCTGCCGTCAGTTCCTAATTTTTCAGCAAATCCATTTTTAAGTCCTGCTGAGACTCCATTCGTTACATTGGTGCCGGGATCAAAATCAACCGTCCCCTCGAATGTACCGGTCATATACACATCTCCATTGGCATCTACAAGCATCTGAGTTAATTCATCATCTCCGGAGCCACCAAAACCTTTGGCCCAAACAAAATCACCATTTGCGTCTAGTTTTTCAACAAAAAAATCATAACCTCCTTGTGGCGTCATTTCAAAGACACCGGTGCCGGGATCAAAATCTAGTAGGCCTTTGTAATAGCCTCCTACGTAAATATTACCATTTGGATCAACAGCTACTTTTGTAGCTTCTTCTTTATTGTTGCTGCCAATTGTTTTTGCCCAGCTAAAATCACCATTTGATGTATATTTGACGATGAATGCATCGAAGGTGCCCTGTCCTGTAACTGAGTGGGACGTACCATCGGGGTTGAAATCAACTGTTTTTAGGAATTCTCCCACAACATAAACATTGCCTGCGTCATCTACAGTAATGTCGTGTCCGACATCTTTATAGCTGCCGCCGAATGTTTTTATCCATACGGGGTTGCCGTCTTTGTCTAATTTTTGTACAAATACATCTTCTTTGCCATTGGATGTTTTTTCGTTGGTGGCTGACCTTGGGTCGAAGTCAACGGTATTCTTAAAATAACCGGTCATATAGACATTGCCTTGAGCATCTGTACAGAGTGCTGTAGCATCGTCTTTATCGGTTCCGCCTTGGCTGATGGCCCACTCAAAATTTTGTGCCCAAAGGCCGGAGGAAATAAATAATAGAGAGAAGGTCAACACCTTCGTCAAAGCAAGTAAACTTTGTTTTCTCATGAATATTAGGTTTTAATGTAAAGAAAAGCTGCGAAATCTGTTGTTCTCTTTTCAAATTTTGCGCCAATAACAATGGTTTTTCTATATATTATTTTGTTGTATTTATTGGGGTTTGATATTGTTTTGGTTGGGTGTGTTTTTTTTGTTCGGAACTCAACCACGAAGTCCGAATCCACGATAGTAATCGGGACGAGTTCTCAACGAAGGAACGGTATAACGGTATAACGGTATAACGGTGTAACGGCGTAACGGTGTAACGGTGTAACGGTGTAACGGTGTAACGGCGTAACGGTGTAACGGTGTAACGGTGTAACGGGAAGGCAGTCAAGAGATCTTGCTCCTTGAACGCCGTTAAAGGTCAAAGGTGAAGGGTCAAAGGTGAAAGGTAGGCAAGAAAGAACTGTTACTCCTTGAACGCCGAAGGCAGATGAACGCCCGAAGGGCAAGTTGAACGTGCGAAGCACAAATTGAACGCCGAAGGCAACCAACGGTACAGTGGTTCAACGGGTAGTCAGTGACGGAGCGCCGTAGGTGCGACACCTTTGTAACTGCCAAATGTCATATAATGAAGTAAAACCCAAACAAAAACCCAAATCTCTCAACTAGCGAAGCGAATCAACTAGCGAAGCTTGCGAGCGAATCAACTTCTTCAACTAGCGCAGCGAATCAACTCTCTCACCCTCCAAACCCACACACCACATTAACCACCAATTAACAAGCAGAAATCGGCACAAAAAGGAAATTACTTCGTACTTTTGCTTGGCACAAATGACGACTATGTTTAAGGACAAAAAAACCAATGAGCAATTTGATGAGATAACCCGGGACTGTCGAGGCTTATTTCTTAAGAAATATTCGGATTATGGGTCTGCGTGGCGGATTTTACGGCCGACCAGCTTGACCGACCAAATCCAAATCAAAGCCCGGAGAATACGGAATATCCAAGAGATGCAAACCCAAAAAGTGGGAGATTCTATTGAATCTGAGTTTATCGGCATCGTCAATTATTCGATTATGGCCTTGATTCAGTTGTCTTTGGATAGTGAAGCCCCTTTTGAATTGAGCTTGTCAGAAGTGACCGATTTGTATGATACCGAGTTGCAAAAGGCACGCAGCTTGATGATACAAAAAAATCATGATTATGGGGAGGCTTGGCGCGATATGCGGGTGAGTTCCATTACGGATTTGATTTTGATGAAGCTGTTGCGCTTGCGCCAAATAGAGGACAACCAAGGTCAAACCATAGTCTCCGAAGGCTTAGATGCTAATTATTTAGACATTTTGAATTATTCGGTATTTGCCTTAATTCTCTTGCGAGAAAAAGCCGATTAAAAAACGAACACCATGAATTTAGAGCAATTTTCTATTATCGTCGCTGTGATTGCCATCCTTCTGACTTTCTTGTTTAAGAAAAAGAGCAAGAATCTTGTCATGAGTTTTTTGCAATACTTTTTGGGGGTGTTTTTTATTGTTTCGGGCTTTGTCAAGGCGGTTGACCCACTGGGTACGGCCTACAAAATGGAGGAGTATTTCGAGACGTTCTATTATACTTTTGACGAAAGTCCGATGAAATCCATCGCTCCCATGTTTACCCATCTGGCCGAATATGCGGTCGTCATCTCGGTGGCTATGATTATTTTTGAGATTATATTGGGGGTGATGTTGATTATAGGATTTAAGCCTAAATTGACGGCTTGGCTGTTTTTTGGGATTATGCTGATTTATACGGCATTGACCGGATTTACCTATCTAAACGGCTATGTTCCGGAAGGGGTGAATTTCTTTGAGTTTAGCAAGTGGGGCAAATTTGCAGAGTCACAAATGAAAGTGACGGATTGCGGGTGTTTTGGAGATTTTATCAAAATCACCCCTTTTGCGACCTTTATGAAAAATGTGATTATTATGTTTCCCGCTCTGTTCTTTTTGTTCAAGAGTAAGAGGATGCACCAATTATCGACGGCTCGTACCCGTTGGTTTGTAGTGGCTTTGAGTACGCTTGGATTTTTGGTTTATTCTTGGAGCAATTATATATGGGATATTCCGCAGATTGATTTCAGGCCTTTTAAGGTCGGCGTGAATATTCGTGAAAAAGCCAAAGAAGAAGCCGACGCAGAAGCTGCTGTGGAGATTTTGGCCTATGTTTGCACCAATAAGGAAACCGGCGAAGTCGTCGAAGTCCCTTACAAGCAATACCTGAAAGAATA
The DNA here is from genome assembly GCA_027009605.1 of Saprospiraceae bacterium. Classification (GTDB taxonomy): domain Bacteria; phylum Bacteroidota; class Bacteroidia; order Chitinophagales; family Saprospiraceae; genus HyVt-613. The sequence continues at coordinate 1,238 of JALVCY010000352.1, read as the reverse complement.
CAAACGCTACCCAAGAGAAAAGTGGGATTTTGAACAAATCAAAACAGAACCCACCGTGCCCCATACTAAAATAAGTGAGTTTTTGATTCAAGATTTGGAGGGCAATGACGTCACCCAAGACATTTTAGAAGACAAGGGCTATGCCTTTATGATTGTATCCAAGGGGCTAAAAAAGAATTTGACTGTCAAGCCCATGATGGTTAAAGATACGACATTTGTGACGGACACCATCCAAGTTAGTGGGGATTCTGTCCGGTATGAAACCAAAATCGCATCAATAGATGATGTAGAAGTAGAAAAGGAAATCTACAGTTTTCCGGAAGGATTTGTCAAGCCCTTTAAGGAAAAAATTGTGCCCTTGTCAAAAGCGGCTAAAGCAGCCGGAGTTCGCACTTATATGATTATAGGTATGGAAGACCCTGCTGTGGCACAAGCTTTCGCCAAAGAAATTGGAGCGGATTTTCCTATCTACATGGCTGACAATATCTTGCTAAAGACGATTGTGCGTTCTAATCCGGGTACGGTACTGATGCACGATGGGAAAATCCTAGGCAAATGGCATCATAAAAAATTGCCAAGCTTTGAAGAAATTAAGGGACGGTTGATGGAGTAGGAGGGCTTTGGGGGGCAATTGGCCTTTGGGCATTCATTTGCTTTCGGCATTTTAATTAGGTAAAGGCCATTTTAATTGTCTTTTACTAATACAGCAGCTGTGGGTTTAACGTCTTTGACATTCAGCAATGTTCAACTTGTCATTGCCTTTGATGTTTTGTTTACGCTACTGTTATACTGCTTCCATTATACCGTCAAATCGTTGTTTTGAATAAATAAAAGAATTCGATGCCTATACGTTTTCTGTTGATTAGCATAGTCATTTTGTGGATGTATTCATGTACTTCTGACTCAATGCGTTGGGCATACTATGATGTTGATTATGGTCATGGCAAAACTCCCGGCAGTTTCCTTTTGTTTAATGATAGCTTGTTTTTTATAGCAGGAGAAATAAGATTGAGAAAGCGGACTTTGGGGTATGTTGACAAGTATAATATGAAAACAGGCCGGCATGAAACACACAAATTTAGGAATGGAATGATTTCAGGATTGAATATTCGACAGGGTGTTTTGCTTGCTCGTATTTACAGTAACAATTCAAAAAATACGTCTATATTCTATTTTAATTTAGGAAGGAATAAGTGGGATGAGTTAGTTAGCTCTAAGGGTTATAGCCATCGTGGAGG
>JALVCY010000351.1 GCA_027009605.1 Saprospiraceae bacterium | reverse complement strand
CAAAAAACTAACAGAATATCGAATGCAGAATGCCGAATATCGAATAATGAAGTAAAAATCCCAAACTAATACCCAAATATCTCAACTAGCGAAGCAATTCAACTTCTTCAACTAGCGAAGCTTGCGAGCGAATCAACTCTTTCAACTTCTTCAACCTTCTCAACCAAAAAACTAACAGAATATCGAATGTAGAATGCCGAATATCGAATAATGAAGTAAAAATCCCAAACTAATACCCAAATATCTCAACTAGCGAAGCAATTCAACTTCTTCAACTAGCGAAGCTTGCGAGCGAATCAACTAGCAAAGCGAATCAACTTTCTCAACTCTCTCAACCACGTAAGTCAAATATCCTGCAAAAAGCCAAAAACAAACCACAACACTAGCCAAAGACCAAAAGCAGCTTGCTGCGCCCCAAAGACCAAAGACCAAATTTTAACAATATCCCAAAATAAACCAAACCCCCATTCGTTGTGTTTTACCGTAGTCAATTTCGATACAATAAAAATCAAAAGCACCATGAAAAAGCAGATTATTTTTTTGATTCTCCTTTTGAGCAGTTCGTACTTGCTTGCACAAAATGCGCAGTTTACGGTGTTGATCAGCAAGGACACCGTACTCATGGACAACATTGTCAAAATCGAATATAATCTAAAGCAAGTCGAGTCCAAGCATTTTGAGACGCCGGAATTTGCTCATTTTCAAGTTGTTTCCGGGCCCAACACATCGACTTCCGTATCTTACATCAATGGAGATGTCACTCGGGAGTCCTCTTATTCTTTCTATTTGAAACCGGACAGCCCGGGCACGTGGACGATTCCTGCTGTGACTATTTCGACCGAAGATGGGCAAGTGCTCTCGACCCAAGCCAAAGATATTGTGGTCTTGCCCAATCCCGAAGGCATTCATGAAGATCCCGAACCGGATGAGCAACATTTTGATTTCTTTTTTAATCAACCGCCGATGCCCGCTATACCCAACGTCCCCAACCCACCGTCCCAAAAGAAAAAGCGAAAAACTTATCGCTTGTAATCCTTTTGCCGAAAGGGAAGTGCGCCTAGCCATCCCCTTTCGGCTTTATTTCGTACCTTCGCCACCAACCCAATAAAATACTTATGAACCGTTTCCGTTTTAATGCCGTTTGGCAAATTTCTATCCCTGTTTTTCTAAGTATTTTCTTTTTTGCGCAAGCAGGACACGCACAAGATCTCAAAGCACATATCGACGCCAAAGAAGTTTTGGTGGGACATACTTTTGAAGTCAAATACGAGTTTCCGGACTACGTGGACGGGGCTTTTCGCCCTCCTGCCTTCAAAGGATTGGAAGTCGTTAAGGGGATGAGCCGCGGCAATTCGGTCTCTATCGTCAACGGCAGGAAGACGGTCAAAAGTACTTTTAGCTTTACCCTTGCGGGAATGAATCCGGGCATCTACACCATCCGCCCTGCTGCAGTCACCTATAAAGGTAAAAAGATTTTCTCTAAACCTTTGACTATCAAGGTGGTATCCCCCGGAAAGCAAGGCAAAAACCAGCCAACTGATGACGTCTTTATCCAAACAGTCGTATTGGATACACCCGCTTACCCGGGGAGTCAAGTGAATGTCAATTACGTCCTCTTCACCAGTGTCAGCATAGCCGATGTCAGCATCCAAAAAGAAGATGAATATCAAGCATTTATCGTAAGGGACATACCTATTGATGAAAACGGCACTTACCAAGTCGTCAACGGCAAGCAATACCTGACTCAAAGCATCAAACACGTAGCCCTGTACCCCACACAAGCAGGCCGGGTCAAGGTCAAACCTTTGGTCGTCCAAGTCGAAATCCCTTCCGGTAAAAGACATACAGCCAGAAGCCTGATTGAACAATTCTTTTCCAGTACACAATACCAAACGGCCATCATCCAATCCGATGGTTTTGATGTTCTGACCCACAATTTCCCGGCGCCCATTCCCAATAATTTTTCAGGTGCCAGTGGACGCTTGGAGATGGAGACGTCTATTTCTGAAAAGAATATTACAACGGACGATGCCGTCAGCCTAAAAGTCCGGTTGACAGGTATCAGTAATCCGACGGCGATTAAAGCCCCCATTTTGGACTTGCCCGACCACCTGACTTCCTTCCCCGCTAAAGTCATTCAAGATACGATTCGTTCACGGGACGGCCAATTGGCTTTCTCCAAAACCTATGAGTATCTCCTCCAACCCGACAAGGCAGGCAAATATCATTTTAAAATAAAAACTTCGTACTTCGATGTGGCCACCCAATCCTACAAAGAACTCCAATCTGAAGATATACTACTCACTGTCACTCAAGGGAGTGCAGTAGATTTGGATGAAACCGGTGAAGAAGCCAATGCCAAGCTGAGCGTCAGTTCCAAGCCTTTTCTTTGGGGTATTCTTGGATTGTTAGTCGTCCTTTTTGGTATTTTTGCTTGGAAGCGCAGTCACAAAGACATCTTCCCGGACGAACCGCAGACTGCCCCCACTCAGCCCCTTGCGGAAAAAACAAAAGCCCCTTCTACAGCCCCTTCTACGACAAAAAAGGAGGATTTACCGGCGCCCACTCCGAAGAAAAAAGGCCATTTTGATATAACGCCCGGATTAACGGGAAAACCACTGCTTCGAGAAGTACTCAAAGAAACCGAGCGATACTTTGAAGATCAATTCAATATCCCACACGCTCAATTCAATAAAGAACGGCTTTTCAAAACTTTAGAATCCCAAAATCTTCCACCCCAAGCCATTCACGAATTAAAAGACTGGTGGATGAAAGTCGAATCAGCTCTTTATGCCAACATGCCGCTGCCCTACGATGAGTCCAAAGTGCTACCGGAGATTAAGCGGATTGTTAGCTTACTATAAGTTTGGCAGGCTTAGTGTTTGCTGTGTTTTTTCATAGAAGCTTTACCACTTAGGCCACTTAGTTTTGCACTAAGATTACACTAAGGTCTCTTAGTGCAGGCTTAGTGTTTTCTGCGTGAACTTAGTGGTCAGGCTGTCCTATTAGATTTCCAGATAGATTTCTTATTGAGTTTTCTATACCAATAAATAGAATTATTCAGCGCTTTTTTTTGTGTTTTAGTTGCAACTCGGCATAAAAATACTCTTTTT
>JALVCY010000350.1 GCA_027009605.1 Saprospiraceae bacterium | reverse complement strand
TCGGCAAGACCCACAAGCTTCCCGTCATTGACATCCTTAACGAAGACGGCACCATCAATGAAGATGGGCAAATCCTAGTCGGTGAAGACCGGTTTGTCGCCAGAAAGAAAATCATCAAAATGCTGGCGGAATCCGGTCATTTACAAAAAATAGAAGATTATACCACCAACATCGGGCGCTCTGAAAGAACCAACTCCATTGTCGAGCCCAGACTCTCGCTTCAGTGGTACGTCAATATGAAAAAATTAGGCGAAAAAGCTTTAAATGCCGTCTTAACGGATGAAGTCCAATTCTTTCCGGAAAACTTCAAAAACACCTATCGGCATTGGTTAGAGAACATCCAAGATTGGTGTATCTCTCGCCAACTTTGGTGGGGGCATAGAATTCCCGCTTGGTTTTTAGGAGAAGATGTTTTCGTCGCAGAAACCCCGGAAGAAGCTTTAGCGCAAGCGAAGGAAAAGACTGGTAATCAAGCTCTTACGATAAATGACCTACACCAAGACGATGATGCTTTAGACACTTGGTTTTCATCATGGCTATGGCCGATTAGTGTATTTGACGGATTTAGCGGAAGCAAAGATTTCGACTACTATTATCCGACCAGTGTATTGGTGACGGGCTGGGACATTATCTTTTTGTGGGTCGCCCGTATGATTATGTCCGGCTACGAATGGTATGACCAACGCCCCTTTGAAAAAGTCTATTTTACAGGCATGGTCAGAGACAAGCAGCACAGAAAGATGAGCAAATCTCTAGGCAACTCGCCGGATGCACTAAAGTTGATTGACGATTTTGGAGCGGACGGCGTTCGATTTGGGATGATGTCTTCTTCTCCCGCCGGTGGAGACTTATTATTTGATGAAAAGCTCGTGGAGCAAGGACGTAATTTCTCCAACAAAATATGGAATGCCTTGCGTCTTGTCAAAGGTTTTGACATCTCCGGTGAGCTGCCGCAAAGTGAAATCAACCGGTTGGCCATCCAATGGTTCAGGAATAAATTCAATCGCATCCTTTCGGAAATAGAAAAGGATTTTTCACAATTCAGGCTTTCAGAAGCCTTGGTCAAACTATACTCTTTTATTTGGGGGGATTTTTGTTCTTGGTACTTAGAAATGGTCAAGCCCGCTTATGGACAGCCCATTGACCGGAATACCTACGACGAGACACTAGAAATATTCAGTGAGTTAATGACCGTTTTGCACCCATACATGCCATTCGTTACGGAAGAAATTTGGCACCTGCTCAAAGAACGTGCTCCAGGCGAAGACTGCGTCATCAGCACCTGGCCAAAAGGTGGAGACTTTGACAATCAACTCATCGATCAAGTTGAAGTCAGCAAAGACATCATTGCCAAAATCCGTGATATCCGCAACAAAAATGGAGTCAAGATGAAGGAACAGTTGCCCCTGCTTGCGCAAAAATCCAAAGAAACCACCGCCTTGCTTGCTGCCAACGGCATTCAAGCCTTGCTTGTCAAACTAGGCAATCTTTCTTCCATCGAAATCACAGAAAATGCCCCGGAAGGCAATGCAGCGACCTTCCTATCCGGCACCGGCAAATACTTTGTCCCATTGACCCAAGACATAGACATCGAAGCAGAAATCAAAAATGGAGAAGCAGATCTAAAACGCCTAAAAGGATTTGCCATCGGCATTGACAAAAAACTCTCCAACGAACGCTTTGTCGCCAATGCCCCGGAAGCCGTCGTAGCTAAAGAACGCAAAAAACTGGCCGATACCCAAGAAAAAATAAAAATCCTAGAAGAAACCCTGAAACGATTGAGAAAGATGGATGAGTATTAAAGGTAAAGGGTTAAAGGTCAAGGGTTAAAGGTTAAAGCTAGGCAGGCAAGAGAGTGTTCCCCTTGAACGCCCGAAGGGCAAATTGAACGTGCGAAGCACAAATTGAACCTGCCGGCAGCAGGCAGGCAACAAACGGTGTAACGGTGTAACGGTGAGTCCACTACCAAAAGTCCACTCTGCCAGAAATCAAAGCGATGAACAAAATTTTATTTGGTTTACCAAATCCAGATAGCTATCGGGACATTTCCAAGGGGGATTTAGAGGGTTAAAGTAAAGGAGAAAACCAAATAAAATTTTGTGGTCTCAAGAGCAAACCACTGAACCTGACTTTTCGGAGTAAACTCAACGGTATAACGGCTAGCCAGCCAAGAGAGCGTCCCTTTGAACGCCGAAGGCATTTGAACGCCCGAAGGGCAAATTGAACGTGCGAAGCACAAATTGAACACCGAAGGCGACGAACGGTATAACGGATACCTTCATCCTCCACCTGTAAATACTTACCTCAACCGATCCGCAGACCGCACCAATTTTTCATCTTTCTTAATAAACCGATTGGCCAGCATCAAGAAGACCAAACTCAAGATAGGAGCAGCCAACCCAAAACCGGCAACCGCCTGAATCTTATCCTGAACAGGCTCAAAAGCTTGATAAAACAAATAACCACCAAAGCCCAATAGAACAATACTACCCACCATGGCCAAACGGTCTATGGTCATTTGTAACTTCCGGTTTTTGAACAAGAAAATGCCTATCAACGGCACCAAGCCAATAAAAACGGCCAAAGCCACTAAGCCCGTGTTGTCCTGTATATCAAAAACCCCATCAGCCAACATCGGCGACAACGAATCACCCCCTTGGGCAGAAGGTACTAAGGCAAAATCCATCGGCTCCAAAAATAAAGAAAAGCCGCAAAGTGCCGCCAGAGCCAAAAAAATCGTCTGTATTCTCTGTATCATAATAAAAACATGTTTCTTTGCCGCAAAGATAGTATTTTTGCCGCTACTTCCTAACGTTTGGATTGCTGAGCTTTCGCTGATTAGTCTAAATCTTTTAATAACCGTAAAATTTGCCAAATAATTTTCTGAATGCAGGATTTCTCTTCATTCGTTGTATCCGCTCTGAATTGCCGGGCATTTTATTCTGGAAGCATGTATTCTGTTCAATTGTTGAGTCTGCTCCGAAAAGTTCACTCAGCCAGAAATTAAGGCGATGAACAAAATTTTATTCTGTTTACCACAAGTCTCCCTTGCGAAGGGAGATTTAGTGGGTTAAAACAAAAGCGAAAACAGAATAAAATTTTGTGGACTCAAGAG
>JALVCY010000349.1 GCA_027009605.1 Saprospiraceae bacterium | reverse complement strand
CGAAAAGTCCACGCTGCTAGAAATTAAAGCACGGAACAAAATTTTATTTGGCTACAATGCCCTAGTGCAGCATGGTGTCGCTCCTACGGAGCTATATCCTTACTATTATAGTTGTTTACAAAGATATCGCCCCGCTGGGGCTTTCAGAGATGGGCTTCCCGGCTGTGTCTTCTCTGTTGTCAGCCCCGTAGGGGCGACACCTTGTCTCGGTCGCACTAGTTATCTAAAGAAACCAAATAAAATTTTGTGGACTCAAGAACAAACCACTGCATCCAACTTTCCGCAGTAAACTCAACGATTTCGTCGAAGATGTAGTTGCAAGCCAAAGAAAAACCCATTTTGGTGAATGATGGCATTCGTTATTTTTATGGATTCGTCTATAATTTTCCATTGGCCTTGATTGAACCGGTAGCCGAGCTCAAATCCAAATCCAAATTCGTGCTTGCCAATGGGATAATACTTCTCTAAACAGAGTGCAACATCTTCATAGAGCCCAATATTGACGAAATGAAAGGCCTCCACCTTTTCCTTTCTTTGGGGAAAAAGTGATCCCGGCGAATTTTGAGTGAGTGTTTCTTCGTAGATGAGATGATATTGCTCCAGTCCGATTTCTACACTAGGACACACACGAAAACTCTTCCAATCTAGCAGGTGATATTGTGTCTCAAATCCCAAACCATATCCTTTTAGTTTGGCAAATTTATCCTGTAGTTTGTTGTTATCATTACTGAAGAATGCGGAAATATTTGGGAAAAAGGAAAATTTCTCCTTCTTAAATTTAACTCCTGTCCGGATTTGAATAATGCCTTCATCGACCGCCGGGAATCCACGTTCCGTCATCGGCTTAAAGACGCCAAAATTTGTTTGAATAGCTTTTTCCGAAAGGACGAGATAGCGCTGTCCATAGGCGTTCATTGCCCCAAAAAGCAAAAAGGATAGGAGTAAAAATATATTTTTCATGTCAGAATCAGTTATAGACGATGAAGCTAGGCCGCTAAGATAATAAAAAAATGGGTAACGTTCAACTAGTGCGGTGTCTGTTTATAGTCAATGTAGTACTTCGAGAAAATAGTTAGAAAATCAGCCCTTTTAGCAAATATTTTTGGACATAATCCGTCACCCCGTCTTCTAAGGACGTAAAAGGCTCTTGATATCCGGCTTCTCGGATTTTTTCCATTTTGGCTTGGGTAAAGTATTGATAGTTGCCTCGAATATCTTCCGGAGTGTCTATAAAAGAAATATTGGGCTCTAAATCCATCGCTCGAAAAGTAGCTTTCGCCAAATCATAGAAAGTCCTGGCAATACCGGTACCTACGTTGTATAAGCCACTTTGGGGTTTTTCTCGAAAGAGAAATGCAATCATCTGAGCAACATCCCGGACATATACAAAATCCCGGCTTTGTTCTCCGTCTTTGAACTTAGGATTGTGGGAGCGAAAGAGCTTCATGCCTCCGGTCGCTCGTATTTGATTCACTGTATGAAAAATAACTGACGCCATCCGACCCTTGTGGTACTCATTGGGGCCATAGACATTAAAAAACTTGAGACCTGCCCAAAACGGGGGCGTTTCTTCTTGGTTCAAGACCCATTTGTCAAAATCTTGTTTGGAGTCGCCATAAGGGTTTAAGGGCTTGAGAAAGGGAACTATACGATGGCTATCACTATAGCCAAATTCACCCAGCCCATAAGTGGCCGCACTCGAAGCATAAATCAAAGGCACATCCGCAGCGACACAAAATTGCCAAATCCGTTTAGAATATGCTAGATTTAGATGGTCAAATATGGAGCGATCCATCTCCGTGGTATCTGTGCGTGCGCCAAGGTGGATGATAGCAGAAACCATGGCTCCATTTTGCGAAAGCCAGGGCAAAAATTCTTCCCGGTCAAGCAGTCGGTCATATCGTTTGTGATTTAGATTTTGAAGCTTGTCCGCCCGGGTAAATTCATCCACGATGATGATGTCATCGTAACCCATTTGATTGAAATAACTGACTAAATAACTGCCAATAAAGCCTGCGGCTCCTGTGATAACTATCATTTCCTTGTTTTTTGTTGCGAAGATAGGTTGATTTTTTGTAACGACTCGGCCTACACAGGGTAAACGAACCTACGTCAACATCCACAAAATGCCTATTTTTTGCCTTAAAATAGGAGCACCTAAATAGTTACTAAAAAACAAAAGCCCCTTTCGGGGCTTTTGGCTTTTTTCTATCCGGTAACACCGAAGAATTTATCTAGTATAAGTAGCTATAACCGTCTGGGTGGCCACTTGAGTCCCTCCATTTACATTACGGGTTATAGTTGCTTTGATTTGTGTTTTAAGGTTATGGTCATCTAGGACTAAGATTTTTCCTTTGCCTGTTTCCCCATTAGTATCATTGGTCGTTTCCAGTTCATCACCATTTAACTTCCAAGTACCGGAATACTGGTATTCTCCGGTAGAGGCCTCTGTCGTTATTACTTGACCATTCGTAGTAGTTACAGTACTTAAAGTATAACTTCCATAACTATCAAAGGTCTTATCATCTTTAAAGTTTATTTTTGCATTAATATCCTTGGCTTCCCAAGTAAAAGTAGATGTAATGGTTGTACCATTTAAGGTAGTAACAGACTCTCCATCATTCGAACTGGCGGAAGTCATAGTCCATTCCCCTACTATTTTGTCGGTATTTACATCCGTTTTTGAAGGTTCGTCCTTCTTACATCCTGTTACAAATACAGCTCCTAGAAGGAACAAAAAAACAATTTTCTTAAACATAAATTTTCCCTTTCGGGTATTAATCGTTAATTGCCAAAATATCTTGACGCTGCAAAGATAGCTTTTTGCCCAATAAAAATCCATTGTTCATAGATCCTGAAAATATCAATACCGTATTTACTAGGAGTCTGAGTGGTTTTATTCCTATTCTGCCGTAGCACTTTTGGGCAAAATTAAGCAACTACAAAAAAAAACAGACCACTTCTACCCGAGAAATAGATTTTCAACACAAATGATTCGTGTAAACTATCTAAAAAATAATGTAACTGTTTAGATGCCCCAATTTTTAGATAGAAAATAGGCATTTTTGTGGATGTTGAAGCTACAATTTTTGAAGCGTAGCTGGGCTACGTGAGAA
>JALVCY010000348.1 GCA_027009605.1 Saprospiraceae bacterium | reverse complement strand
AACTCGCTGCGCTCTTTGTGCCCAGCCAAATAAATTTGGCTGCTACCAACGGTGCTGTCAACGGCTGGTACTTCCGAATTTATTCGGGAGTGGTGAGTGCGGTTACAAACTCGCTGCGCTCTTTGTATTCAGCCAAATAAATTTGGCTGCTACCAACGGTTGCTACCAATGGCTGGTATCGTTACGAAGGTCCCAAATCCAGATCTTCCATTTCATCCATTTGTTTTAGGATTTCGAAAGTTTTTTTGGCTTCTTCTTCGTTGATGACGCTGATGGCGGCTCCAACGTGGACTAGGACGTAGTCTCCGACATTGGCTTCCGGCACCATGGCCAAGTTGACATCTTTGGTGATGCCTTCAAAATCTACTTTTCCGATGCGGAAGACATCATCTAGTTGGGCGGTGATTTCGACTAATTTTCCGGGAATAGATAGACACATAATTACTTTTTTATTTGTTGGGAAAGCCAGTCATACCAAGGGGTCATTCCTTCGCCGGTGGTGGCGGACACTTCGAAAAATTGAAGATGGGGATTGACTTGGAGTGCATAGTCCTTTAGTTTTTGCATGTCAATTTTTAGGTAGGGCTGTAAATCCATTTTGTTGATGATGCAGATATCTGAAGATAAAAACATGTCGGGATATTTGATGGGTTTGTCTTCTCCTTCTGTTATACTGATGACTACGACGCGTTTGTTTTCGCCCAAGTCAAACATAGCGGGACAGACTAAATTACCGACATTCTCAATCATCAAAAAAGAGTGGTCTTTTGGCGCAAGCTGCTTCACCGCATTATAAATCATGTCGCTTTCCAGATGGCAGCCTTTGCCCGTATTAACCTGAACGACAGGGACTTGTAAGGCGTGGATGCGATTGGCATCGTTTTGAGTTTGTTGGTCTCCTTCGATGACGTAGAAGGGATATTGGTCTTTTAAATCTGCTAAAGTTCGTTCCAAAAAACTGGTTTTACCCGAGCCGGGTGAGCTTACCAAGTTAATAGCAAATATATTTTTGGCATCGAAGAATCCCCGATTCCTAGCGGCCAACAAGTTGTTATTTTGCAAGATGTCTTGTTCCAGCTCGATGACCGTTTTGTGGGTATGGCTGTGGTCATGGTCATGCGTGTGGGTATGACTGTGGTCGTGTCCATGGCTATGGTCATGATCGTGATTTTCGATTTTTACGATAGTGGGGCCGTCGCCTGTACCGCATCCGCAAGTTCCGCACATAAGTTTAATTTTTAGATTATCAACTGACTTCCAGAGCCTTAATTTTTAATTCTTTTCCTTGAAAAACATCTTTGAAATAGCTATTGCATTTTGGGCAAGCATCATATACGTTTTGGACGGAAAAGGTCGTTTCGCATTCGAGACATTTAGCCTTTGCTTCGATGTATTCGATGTGTCTTTCTGCTTTCGCTAAAACGGTGTCTTGCACAGCTACTTGCCAAACAAATTCTAAAGCTTCCGGTTCAACGCCTGATAAAGTCCCGATAATCAATTCAATCGCATCCACTTTTGTGGCATTGGCTTTTTTAGTTTCTTTTTCGGCAATATCGACGATGCCTAGGGCAATGGATAGTTCGTGCATGGTGTTTTTCAAAAAATGTAATCCAAAGGTAGTTTGTTTTTTGGTAATTTACCTAATGTTTGTGGGGAGATTTTTTTTTGCCTTTGGTGTTCAATTTGTGCTTCGCACGTTCAATTTGCCCTTCGGGCGTTCAAATTGTCCTTCGGACGTTCAAGTGCTTTCGTGTCTTTCGTGTCTTTCGTGGTTAAGCAGTCTTGGTGGTTTGGATGCCGCTCGATTCTTTTACCTTGTTAAATAGCAGAATCTCTTGGCCGCCTACCCGTTATACCGTTACACCATTGAGTCCGCTCCGAAAAATCGGGAGTAGTGGCTTGCTCTTGAGCCCACAAAATTTTATTTGGTTTCTCTTTGAAAACCCTTCCATAGGTTTCCCTTTCTGCAAAGGAAACCGAATGGTAACCAAATAAAATTTTGTTCCGTGCTTTAATTTCTGGCAGCGTGGACTTTTCGGAGCAAACTCACCGTTATACCGTTAATTGCCTTCGGACGTTCAAGGGCTTTCGTGTTTTTTCGTGTCTTTCGTGGTAAAAAAATGTGGCGTCTTTCCTAGTTAAATCATCTTGGCGGTTTGTCTGCTGCCTACTTTGACTAATTGTAAGCGCCCTTTTCCGCCTAGCCGCTACACCGCTATACCGCTATACCGCTACACCATTAAATTGCCATCCAATACAATCCAATAATCACTGCCACCATTCCGGCGACGAGTCTGATGCCGGTGGCAAAGTTTTGATTATGGCCTTCTTGGAGCTTGGTGGCAATTTTGCCTAAGACTAATGCGTACAAGCTCATGGCTAATACCGTACCTACGCCGAATCCGATGATGTATTGGGCGGATTGGAGATTGCTCTCAAAACCTAATACCGGCAAAAGCAAAAGAAAATGGGCGATTCCGGCTATCCCATGGATAAATCCAATCAATAACGCCATCGTTAAGTTCTTTTTTTGGGGGCGTGTGTGTGTATGCTGATGCCCGGTCGCATGTTGATGGTCGTGAGAATGGACGTGTATATAAGGTGTGGTTTGCGCTTCGTGGTAGTGGGGGTGTTTGTGCTGATGTTCTTCACGAAATATTTTTAGCAGAGTCCAGATACCTAGGCCAATAAGTACGATACCGACTAATTTTTCGCTGTAAGCAGATATATTTTCAAAGGGTATTATTTCTCGAAAGAGATAGACTAAAATACCAATGGCCATCATTCCTGCTACGTGTCCGATACCCCATAGTAGGCCAACTTTCCATGCCTTTCTTTTGGTTTCAATGGCCAAGGGAGAAACCGCCGCCAGATGATCAGGGCCTGTGATGACATGTAACATCGCTGCCAAAATACCCGCAAATAAAGGAAGATGAGCCATAGCACAAAGGTAGAAATAATTTGTAGGATTGCTCCGAAAAAGGTGTATAATTTTGTTTGCGAAGGATTTACAGATATTCTATTTGGTTGTTTAGAATATTTCTAAATTAAGAGTTTGGGTAGATTTTTTCCGAAAGGGATGTTAAAAAATTTGGATTTTTTAATACATTTGTGACATGTATCACA
>JALVCY010000347.1 GCA_027009605.1 Saprospiraceae bacterium | reverse complement strand
GCAGGTAGCTACTTCCGCAAAATTTAACACTTCGGTGTCGGCCCGATATTTTCGATTGCCTGATTATCCGGTGATAAAGTCGGATGATTTGATAGGGCATTAGGGGAGCCGGTGCGAAGAAGAACGACTTGGGACAAAAAAAAAACTGCTTGATGAAATCAAGCAGTTTTTTTTATTTCTTTCCTTTCAACTTAGTTCGGAAGTACTATATTGGATTCAGCAGGAGATGCTCCACTCACCAATAAGCTGGTCACAATACAAAGTACAAAAAGACCGATAGCCAAATACCAAGTTGCTTTTTCAATAAAATCAGCGGATTTAGCTGCGCCAAATACTTGGTTGGCACTGTTACCGCCAAAAGTAGAGTCGATTCCTCCTCCTTTAGGATTTTGAATCAATACGGCAATGGTCAAAAGAATGGCGTCTAAAGCCGTTAAAATGGTGAGAAACGTCGTCATATCGCTATTTTTTTCTTAGAAACGCATCAAAGGCGTGGTTTGTTACTTCCATTTCCTTTAATGAGTCAAATTTTCAATTAAGTCTGCAAAGTACGCCTTTTTTTCGGGAAACTTCAAAGAAAGTTTGCGATAAATTTCAATTGCTTGAACTTTTTTTCCTTGTTTGGCCAAAACCTTGGCTAAAGTCTCCGAAATAATCTCCGAATCTTTGGTTATACTTTTTGCCGCAAGGCGTGCCGCCCGGACTTCATCCTGGACGTCGGTGGGCGATTCGTGTGTGTCTTTTTCTTCTATTTCTTGCGGAGACGGGGCATTGATGGGCTCGACGGTCTCCAACGGTTTGGTTTTGGTGGTTGCCCAGCTGGCAAAAGATGTTTTGGGGAGCGGCGGATGAGCTTTTTTCGAAGGCGTCCTAAAACGGTCGGATATCGGCCGGAGCGTCGTCCGTATAATGGCCGGAGCGTCGGGGTTTGTGGAGGGCTGTCCGGCTCGATAGATTTGGAATAGGTAGGCACGATCCGGCACATAAATGGACGTGGTTTCCAGCCAATCATTTTCCAACGGGTGTTTTTCTTCTTTGGCTTTCAGCAGGGCGATGACTCGAAATAGGGGGCAGAAGGGGTAGGTAATCAACAAGGCCTTCATGTCTTCAATGCTGGATTGAGACAAGGTGTGGGCATGAAGTAAAAATTGATGATTCATGGAGCTACCATTTTTCAGCGAAAGCCGCATTAAAAATATCTTCGACTAATTGTTTGATTAAAGTCTCATTCAAAACGTCTTGAACATCCAATAGGTTTTGGTCGGCGCCATATTCTTCTTGTTGTTTAAAGGTTCGATCCCAGCCGGTTTTGTCGTCTTTGTCGTATTCGTAAGTGATGTGAACGCTCAAGGTCAATTGGTTGATGGCGGATTGTTGGTTGGCTTGAGGGGCTTTGGATTCGACTCGATAATCTTGTATGCTTCCGCTAAAAACAATATCCGCATGGTCGGTTACAAAAGTCAATCGAGTGTTATTTCTAATTTTGTCTTTGAGCTTTTCAGCAAAATCTTCGGAAAGTCCGGGGACGACTTGGTTGGCTTTGTTTTCGATATCTGTGACGGTAAAGGTCTTGGCTTCTACCGGTATGGTAATCCCTTTTAGGGAGTAGCATCCGTTTAAGACCAGCAAAGATAAGGAGAGAATAAGTAGTCGCATTCTTAATATTTTTTGTGTTGGTATCCATACCCAACGGGCAGGTCAGGTTCTTGGCAATTATCTAAAATCCGATTTTTCGATCTTTTTGCGCCAGCGTATGCTTCAAATCCACCATTCTAATAGCTGTAACAGCAGCTTCTACTCCCTTGTTGCCGTATTTGCCGCCGGCACGATCTAGGGCCTGTTGGTGGTCGTTGGGTGTCAATACACCAAAAATAACGGGAATTCCGGTTTGGATGCTGAGCATGGAGATGCTATTGGCTACGGAATGGTTGATATATTCATTGTGGCTGGTCTCTCCCTTGATGACGCATCCGATGCAGATGACGGCATCTAATTTTTTGTTGTGGATGAGCATCGAAGCGGCTACGGGAAGCTCAAAAGTCCCCGGGACTTGAACCGTATGGATGGAAGTGGATCCATGTTTTTCTAAGGTTTGGACACAGGCTTCATAGAGTGGGTGGGTGATATCCGTATGCCATTCGGCTACGACGACGCCAAAAATCATTTTTTTGGCATCCGGGATGGTGGTGGCGTCGTATTTGGAGAGATTTTTTAGGGCACTGGCCATATTCTTTGATTTTAGGTAACTAACCCATGGGCGTCGTTACGTTTTGGGTAACCATTAGAAATCTTGTTTCTACAGAACGGACAAGATGCGGGTTTAATATGCAATTTTCGTAAAAAAAGATGACACCAAAAAGAAATCGCCATAGAATCCAAAAAGAAATGGCTCAATTGTATCAATTGAGCCATTTTGAAGAAGGGAAAAAGCTTAAAGGAATTTATCAATATCTTTTCCTTCGGCCGAGTTAGGATATTTACTTTTTATCTCTTCAAAGATTTTATGGGCTTCTTCTTTTTTATCCAACTTCGTCAATAAGAGTCCTGCTTTTTTGAGGTAGTAGGGCGAGACGAGGTCATTGTCAGCGATGGAAGCAGCTTTTTTATAGTAGCTCAACGCCCCTTCTAAGTCGCCTGCTTCACCGGTCAAATCACCTAAAAGACCTTGTTTCGTAGCTTTTAGCAGGTTGTCTGGGGCATGGAAAGCTTTTAGGTAAGATTTGGCCGCTTCAAAATCTCCTAGTTTGATATAGGATACCGCCGCATAATAGTTGGCTAAGTTGCCGGCAGGAGTCCCGGAGTATTGATCGACAATATCTACAAAGCCGGGATAGCCACCACCGGGATTGGTCAGTGCTAACTTAAAGGAATCTCTATCAAATTGAAACTGTGCCTGAAACATTTGGGCAACCGCTTCTTTTTGCTTTGGAGCTTGCACGATATATTTGTAGGCAAAGTATCCGCCGATGAGCAGGGCTAATAACCCAATCCCGCCGAACAAAAATTTACCATTTTTTTCTAAAAATGTACGGGCATCACCGGTGGCATCCACCACATCAATGAGTACGTCATCAAAGTCATCTTGTTTCTTTCTTCTGGCCATGTCTAAGCTATGTTTATTTATTTGGGCAAAAGTACCATTTT
>JALVCY010000346.1 GCA_027009605.1 Saprospiraceae bacterium | reverse complement strand
CCCGAACAATAAAAAAGACTTCGTTTCCGAAAGGGTCAAAGAATTCCCTTCAATACTGTTAGAGTGATAATTCCATTCAAGTCGCAGCTTTTGATTTAATCTGTGCAAAGCATCCGCATCGATTGGGCGCAATTCGTCCAACTCAATTTTTAGCCTGTCTAGCTTTTCGATGATTTGCTGCAATTCTTCCACAACTATTCTGGTTGATTCAGTAAAAAATTATTTGTTTAAAGATGAGTTTGCCACGAAAAGTCAGGCTTCGCAAAATTTTATTCTGTTTTCGCTATTATTTCAACCCTCTATCAGGACAAAGATAGTTATAATTTTGGGTACCTGTTTAGACACACACTATTTTGGCGACCACTCATCAGGGGCGCTTTTGACTATACCCCCTGAGATTGGTTTTAGTCACTTTGGCTTCAGACGCAAGCCCGATTCACTTCAAAAACGCCTCCACATCAACCACATCCGAATAGTAATAATTCAGTGCCGCCAAAAAGGCGTTTTGTACATCGCCGGCCTTTACCTTTGCGCCGTTAACTTCCAAGTCTCTTGTCGCACAGGCATCGCCTATCAATTCGATATTGAAGCCCAAATCCTTGGCAGCTCTCGTGGTGGCATCCACACATACATGGGTCATCATACCACAAACGACCAAATCAGAGATATTCTTTTGTTTTAGATAACTTAACAATTCGGCTTCCCGAAAGGCATTGGGATAATGCTTTTCAATAACTACTTCATTTTCAACGGGTTGGACAATGTTATGAATCGCTACACCGGGTGAATCCTTCAAAAAAAATGTAGCACCCGCTCTCGTAGAAACATGCTGAATATGGACAACCACATCACCCTTTTGTCGAAAATAATCTAATATTCTCTTAGCGTTAGCAGCCGCTTTTTCAGCATTTACCACGGGCATTTGCCCACCTTTGAAATAGTCGTTTTGGATGTCTATAATGATGAGTGCTTTTTTCATTTATTTTCTATTAACTAATTAGGTGCTCCAATTTTAAGGCAAAAAATAGTGGATACCTGGACAGTTACATTTTCTATTAAGAACTTTTGTAAGTATTCAGCATGAAATCTAAAGGCAAAGAAGGTCTCTTCTTACCCCCCAAACATCATGCTGAATAATTTACGAATTATTTCAACAAAGTAATATCCCCCCGATAGAGCAGCTTGACGCCATCCAAGAATTCTACTTCGATTAAATAGATATAAACCCCCGGATCCAGTGCTTTGCCTTTGTAAGAACCATCCCAGAATCTCGTAGAATTATCTCCCGGCAGAAAATCTTTAGCCGCATAGATGATTTCGCCCCATCGATCATAGATATTCATAAAGTTTACCTGCTTGACACCAATTCCTGTTTTTGGAAAAAAGACATCATTGAACCCGTCTCCATTGGGCGAGAAGATATTCGGGATATAGACATTCCTGTTTTTATCTACTTCAACTAAAACAGTTGCGGAAGCGGAACAACCATTAGTATCCACCACCGTAATGGTATAATTTTGGTCTTGGGTCAATCCAATGACTTGCGGAGACAATACGCTGTCCGGACTCAAATTGCTGAGCGGTGTCCAGAACAAAGAGTCTATCGGCAGACTGGAACTAACAACAGGGCTTAATAAAACACTATCCCCGAGTTCTACTTGCACACTAGGCGGTAAACTTACGTAAATTTCGTCCGGTTCAGTGATATTTACTTTCAGTTCAGTCGTACATTCAAAGGCATCGTAAATAATCACGATGTGTGAATCCGCAAATACAGGATAATCAATATTTATAGACTGCAATAAGCTATAATCAACCGAGAAATTATAAGGCCCGCCGGCACCGCCATACGCCGTGTCCACCGAGATAACGGTCTGATAACCATAACATTCCGGCGGCTCGATGGGCGCTAATTGGGCAACCACCGGGTCATTTTGCGACAATGTATGGGTAATCTCTTGGGTACACCCTTTTTTGTCGGTAACGGTCACACTATATGTACCGGCCGGAATTAAAGACGCCACATGCGTATCGGAGACATCCGGACTCCATTGGTAAGTTTCATCGCCATTTCCACCGGTTGCTTGCACAAAAATAATACCCGACGACCCACCATAACAACGAACATCTTTAGTCTTGGTATCATCGATTTGCAATTCTAAAAGCTGTGGTTCGTCTATAACCAAATTGAAGGTTTCAGAGCAACCCACCCCGTCCGTCACACTTAGCACATAGTTTCCGGCGCTCGCATTTTGTAAATGCTGTCCGGCGCCTCCCGGAGTCCAACTGTAAAGGTAATCCGGATTGGTACCGGGTGTCCCTCCTTTAACAATCGGCAGAATGTCCCCATCACTATAGCCAAAGCAAGACACATCCGTAATCACAACATCTTGCAACAAAATACTATCCGGAGCAAAGATTTCAATGGTATCAAAAGCGGTACAGCCGTCTGCATCATTTACAGCAACTACATTTTGGCCAAGCCCCAAATTGCTGGCCGTACAAACCGTATCATTATTACAAGAATAAAAATTAGGTCCCCAAGTAAAGAAGAAATTACCCGGAGCATTATCCGAATACCAAGCTTTTACATTGGCTTGACCATCTGTAAAACTACCATCAAAACAAGAGACACTATCCAAGGCCGTAATTGCAGTCATAATTCTATGTGGTTCTTCCAAAACCAAGGTAGCTTCCACCGGCGGACAGACACTTTGACTAGATGACACCGTAACATTATAAGTCCCTGACGGGATATTTAGCGCAAAATTATTCGTATTGCCACTATCATACTCCCAGAAATAGTTATAGCTCAATGACACATCACTCATACTTAAATGAATCTCACCATCTGATAGACCATAACAAGTCGGTAATTTAAAAGTAGTGTCCTTTAAAAAGTATCCTTGAGTTGACCCAATGGAATCTGTTAACTCGGCTGTACATCCATACTCGTCTGTGATGGTCAATGTATATTTTCCAACAGCCAATCCGGTAATCATGGTATCGACAGAGCCTGTGCTCCAACTATACCCAATCATTGTTCCATTTCCGGGAGTCAAATTTGCATCCAAGCTGCCATCTGTATCTGTTGGGCATTTTACATTTACTTTCGTAAAATCGTTGATGGTCGGTGGAGTCCTTGGATTAACGGTATAGGTTTTGGTCTTGGTACAACCATTTGCGTCCGTCACTTCCAAGGTATAAGCTCCCGGGCTCAAATCGGTCATATCCGGCCCACCGGCCACACTATTCCAAGCATACGCATAGCCCCCGGCGCCCCCGGATACCGAGACGGAAATTTGCCCATCATCTTGCGCAGGCATCGCACAGGACTGATGCTTCAATTTTACCAAAGTAATGGTCATCGAATCCGGCTCAGACAAACTCGTAGAAATCGTATCCAAACAGCCATCATTATCTGTCACCGTAATAACATAAGTTCCCGGAGACAATTGGGTGGCCAGTTCAACATTTGCATTTGGATTCGATGTATTAGCCACCACAGGACTCCAAGAAAAAGTATAGGGTAAAGCTTCCATGCCGCCGACATTCGTAGCCTGAGCCCTTATTTCGCCATCATCGCTGCCGGCGCAAGAAATATCTTGACTATTTAGCGAAAGCACAATCTCCTTGTCAAAATTCAAATGAACCGTCTCTGTAACAGAACAACCGTTGCCATCATATACCACAATGGAATAAAAGCCCGTATCCAATCCAATCAATGTTTTTGACACATTGGTATCTAGTGAATTCTCAAAACTAAAGACGTAATTGCCCGCAATGTCCGGTTTACCGCCACTAGGATTGACTTCTATTTGGCCATTGGTTTTCCCACTACAGGTTGGGTTTTTATTAACGGTGGCATTCGCTGCCACTGGAGACGGCTGACTCGGACTGCCTCCGGCAGATGCGGTACATCCAAAAGGATCCGTTACCGTAAAAGAATAATTATTGCCGGCGACTATCGTATCAAAACAAGCCGTTCCCCGACCATTATTCCATTGAAAGCTATAACCGGTCAAATCTGTAACTTCCACACCTTCAAGCGAGGTTATCGCACACATGTGAACCGGATCACCATTACACAAGACATCGGATGCATCAAAGTTAGCCCCTAAACTTCGTCCGTCTTCAAGATGAATAATGGTATCCAAAACACCGTTTGCCGCATCCACAAAGTGCAAATCATATACACCTGCCGGCAAATTAGTCACGCTTTTGTGCTGTCCACTACTCGTAAAAGTCTCTGTACCATTGCTGCCACTCCCCTGTTCTGTCCATGTCATCGTAACCGGATAGCCTGCACCACCACTTAACAAGACACCAATCTCCCCGGAATTATCCCCGGAACAAACCAAGTTTGTCGAGTCTAGGACTACATCCAAGGCATTGGGATTTTGAATCTTCACGCTTCCCACATTAGACGACGTACTCAGACCATATTGAACACCATTCGGATCAGCGATTACGATTCCGTTGTTATTAGGACTAATCCAAACATCACTCAACGCACCTTTAGGTCCGAATAATTTAAAGCAAATCTCAAAGATGACATCATTATCATTCAATGTAATCCCGGTGGTAAACTGCGACCACACCAATACAAGCCTACTACTATCCAACAAATTAAATGAAGAACGCTTGCCGGCTTCATCTGTCAATCCTTTCAAATACCCGGTAATATCATTCCATCCCGTGGTATCCAAACTCAAAACAGTAGAGTCCCAATTTATCACAAACTCCAACGAAGAGATATTGACAAAATCCTTGACCGTAAAAGGAACACAAATCTTATCCCCTTGTGCTCCTATTGTATCCGGAATATCTATAACAATCGAAGGACAACCGGCCATCAACATGGTATCCGTATAGATACAGCTTTTGCCATCATCGATGGTGATTTTATAGATGCCGCCTTCGCCCACTTGAAAACGCACATACTCTTCGTGCGAATAACTATCATCCAAAAGCATCGCCTTTACTGATGGATCGGATTGCAAGGATATATCTATATCATAATTGCTACCATCAAACTCCGGTAGCCCTCCCTTCACAATAAAAGAGCCCCGACAGCCAAAGCCTCCTATGGCATGCTGCTTACTCGCCGCCTGAATAGTATTCAAATAGACGACCGGAAAAGCTTCATCAATACTTACTTTGACACAAGGGCCTCCATTCTCATAAATGGCTTTACACGTATTGGTTGGTGGCGTCGCTGACCCCAATTTATCGTAAGTAATTGGTGCAAACCAAACCAACTGGGGGGCTGCATTCATAGGGTCTAAGGTATTCTGAACCCCACCCGTATTTTTAAAGGTTGTATTCCCCGACGGGGCACACCCCGTAGAGACAATCCATTCCCCACCCAACAAAAAATGACTGTCAAAGCCTACTGTATTTTCATCATTACCCGCCACCGTAGGTTGGGTTGAGTACCAAGCATAACCCACTCCTCCCGGTGTGGACATATCCGGGTCTCCCGTCAAGTCCTGACCGGAAATCGTCAAATCAAACTTATCATCGGCGCATAAAAAAATCGTATCTACTGCCGGATCTCCCCAAATATCGCTACTCTTCCCCACAAAATTAGAAAAACTCACTTGACCGGCAGACTGCGCCGCACAGTCTTCGGGTTGCCCTTGAACATTGGATGAAGCTTCAACCCTGATTGGAACAGGAATCTGAGCAAACAAAGTATTTGACACCCCCAATAACAGCATCAAAAGCAACAAACTAAAAGCAACACGATTCTTCATTCTATTTTTTTTTCAACTATTAATTACCGTAAAATAGTAGGCAAAAGTAGGCTTTTTTAGCCTAAATCACCCGATGAATACCCGAAAATAACTAATAAATTTGGTTATTAGCCATTCTCCATTTGTATCCATCACTAAAACATTTCGAATGTTCCATGATTTTACGTCAAAATAGGGAGCGGCATAGGTTGTGAGCAGGCCTTTTTAGATGCCTGTAGATTCTGCACAAAAAGCACACACTTAGGCATTGTGCAATAATAAAATTGCTCCATTAGGCAACATATTTTTGGGCTGAACAAGGCACAAAATTGGGCGTTATGCCTAGCATAACAACCAATTTTGTAACGCAGTACAGTGCAAAAAGACAAAGCATAATGGTGTAGGTTATTGTTGTACAATGCCTTGGGCACTGAAAACGATTTTTTGGGGTTAGATATTGCTATTCATATAGTAAATACCCTAATTCGATTTTTTGCTGCCTGAGATGGACTCGTTGACAGACATTTTCCGATGGGTAGATTCCGAGATGCTGTTTGCTTTTTGGGTAAAAAGGGAGACTGGAGACTGTTCAATTAAGATGTCGCCATGACTCGCCTAGGCCACCACTCACAATACAGTATGCCGTCTCCAATACTGCAATAACAAAAACCCAAACAAAGCGCCTCCGACATGGGCAAAATGAGCCACCCCCTGCTGCAAATCATTCATCCCTAAAAACAACTCAATACCGGCATAAATCAAAACAAACCATTTGGCCGTAAGTGTTACCGGCGGAAACAACAATTGAAGGCGCACATTCGGAAACATCGTCCCAAACCCCGCCAAAACCCCAAAAATAGCCCCGGAAGCTCCTAACATCGGTACATTTATGATATTATTCAACTGTGCCATTGTGGTATTCGTAAAGTTCTTGCCAGCCTGAAGGGCCGCAGCTCCTTGATCAAAAACAACGGCAACATCCGAAGGTCCCAAGTGCTGTTCCAATCCCAATATCCTAAAATACGTCACCCCAAAATGCAACAACAAGGCGCCAAACCCACTCACCAAGTAAAAAACCAAAAATCGCTTACTTCCCAAACGTGCTTCCAAGGATGGCCCCAATAAAGCCAAACCATACATATTAAAGAAAATATGTGCCATACTGCCGTGCATAAACATGTGGGTCACCAACTGGTAAGGACGAAAAAAGGGTGACCCCGGATAAAAAACAGCCAATTCATGCCCCATTAGTTGATGGTTCGGTAAGGTAAACACAAAAGCGATTACATTAATTATCAGTAAGTTTTTTACGACATCTGTCAGTCTATTCAGCATGTTTTCTTTTTATTTGATTACTCAGAGTGAATGGCTTTCCCCATTTTATTACGTCAAACGCTATCTGATGATTTACAGTCTTTAGGCCAAAAAATATTGATACAAAGCCCTCCGTCTTCCGGCAACGTTGCCGAAATCACACCATTATAGTTTTCAACTATTTTTTTGCACGCAGCCAAGCCGAGGCCATTGCCTTCGATACTAGGTAAGCGCCCGGAGCGATAAAATGCCCAAAATATTTTTTGCTCATCTCCTTCCGGAATACCGACCCCGTTATCCTGCACCTGAAAGACATGACCATCGTCTTCTTCCCGTGACGTAATTTGAATGACAACTCCTTTTGATGAAAATCGCAAAGCATTGTAAATCAGCTCTTTAAAGATTTTTACCAAATGTGTCTTGCCACATTGCAAGGTCGGCCAATCACTTGCATATTGAATTTGTGCCTGATTTTCTTGGATAAGTGCAGCTAAATCATACTCCACAATTTCCAATACTTCCCCGATTCCCACAGCTCCCGCTAGGCTATCATCATCCATCACAAGCGCATATTTGTGCAAGCCGTCAACGAGATTAGAGACCTTATCAACCGCTCGATTGACATATCCCCAATACTCTTCTTCCTGCTTATCCACAGGCAATTTCTGCTCCAAAATTTGCACAAACTGCTGTATCACCCGCAAATGCTTATTAAAATCTACGGCTATCATTCGTGCAAAATAAGACAATTCTTCATTCTTTGCTAGAAGTTCTTTATTTTTTTTTCGTATCAAAGACGTCGAGTTAATCAGCTCGGATTGGAGTTGATTTTCTCTTTGCAAGGAGCGAATTTCTTTTTCTTTAGCGGCCAAAATAAAATCAATCTCCGTATTGACAATCATATTTTTGACCCGCTCTTTCTCCAGCACCTCCTTTTTCTTGGTATATTCCTTAAAAATATTCAACGCCGCTGCCAAGTCCCCACTCTCTTCATAGGCTTGCGCCAAAAGTTCCTGCGCCTGTAATATCGTTGTATCATCTCCAAAATCCTGTGCAACATCTATGGCCTGTTCGCCCCACCGGATAGCATCTTCATATTTTTTTTGCGAAAGCGCATACTTGGACTTTACATAATGCATAATCTGAAGCCCGTTAGTAGGGCGTCCATCAAAATAATCTTCGGACTTCATGTGCGTAATAAAAGCATCATAGCTCTCAGACTCTATCAAGCATCGGGCTATCTGGCTGAATGCCAATCGCTTTAAGGGCAAATACTCTTTTTCATCCGCAATCTTCTCCGCATCCAGAAAATAAGCGATGGCTTCCTTCCATTTACCCAAACGGACATATAGATTACCAATATTATTAAACATGACCGCCCGCTTTTCGGGTCTAATCGGCGCCTGATACTCATCCAAAATGGAGTGATAGCGATCCAAAGCCTCATTATAATTATGCAATTGACCATGCATCGTGGCGATATTGGTGGCTATTTTTATCGCTAGACTCTGATAATCAATCTTTTTGCAGGTATCCAATGCTTCCAAAAAGTAAGGCAATGCCAACTTATAATCCCCTTTGACCGAGTGCACTATAGCAATATGATTTTGGGCATGCACAAACTTCAGGGTCTCATCCAGCACCTTGCTGCGCTCATATAACTCCTCTGCTTTGGGGGCTAATTTGACATAATCCTGCTCATTAAGATGAATATGGCATTGCAATAGTAGCACTTCAGTCTCTACATATTCACGATTCGTCTCCGATAATTTTTCCGCAAGGGAAGCCGCCGTAATGGACAAGTCATAGGCCTGTTCAAAATGATTATTCAACAACTTCACCTGACCCAATCCAACCATCGACTGGACTTTACCCAGCAAATAATCAACAGTTCTACTCTTCAGCAAAGCCTCAAAAAAGTAGGTTTCCGCTTGCGCAAAATCGCCCAACACAATGGCTATTCGACCTTTGACCAATTCGATGTCAATTTGAGTCTCTTGGGGCAATGCGTGCAGGTCTATCGCATCAAACCACGACAAATCTATCCCAAGAGCATCTGCACTACCGGCAAGCTCTGCCTTTGCTATCAGAATCGTCGCTTTCCATATTTTCCGGGCGACTTCATCCTGAATTTTCTCTACCTCAATCAGTGCCGCAGGAATAGCCCGCTTACGCCAAAGCTGACGTAGCCCTTGAATGACTTTTCTATCATTTTGGATTTGTATATTCATTTTTTTTATTAATCAAGTTTCGACACTTCTAAAGTCCTGCGGTGATTGAAGTTTCCGGTATTTTCTGCCAAACCTTTCTATTGCAAAACCACCAAATTTTATTCTGTTTGGGGATTTTGTTCAATCGTTCAACTGTTCAACATAAATCACTACTAATCAACTAGTTATGAACAACCAATTGAACGATTGAACGATTGAACGCTGAGTCCACTCCGCCAAAAATTAAAACACGGAACAAAATTTTACTTGGTTTCTTTTCGATAATTTTCCAAAAGTTTAAAACTTTTGGAAAGTTCTGTATCATAACCAAATAAAATTTTGTGGTCTCAAGAGCAAGCCGCAACACCCGACTTTTCGGAGCAGACTCAACGCTTGAACAATTGAACAGAAAGCATTCAATCAAAATAATATTTTGCAACTGTTCCAATCATTTCAAAAACTAGACTTTTCGGAAAGCTATAACCCAATCAAAACATTCTGTCCAATTCTTCTATGAGCTCCAGCAACATATTCAAATCCCGATAAAACTCGTCTATCTCTTCAAACTTAAGATTCGAAGAAAACAACTTCGGCTCCAACATATCTTTTGAACTAGGCAACACCGCATAAGCCCCTTCTCCGGAAATCAGCACAGCCGGGCTTTCCTTGGTCATCTGATAATAGTTTAGGATGCTTTCGCAAAAAGCTTTGGACACCGCCATCGAAATAGATGCATTCAAAGTCCGATAGATTAAAAACCGCTCATTAAACTCATCCATCCCGTCTAATACAACAGGTTTTCCACCTTTTAGATTAAATTTCTTGATGACTTTATTCATTCGTGCCCGTTCATGACGAGGAATAATCAAAATAGCCCCACGAACCGGACGATTAAAGGTCGCCTTAAAGAAAACACCGGAAAAGACCAATCTCGTTCCACTTTGTTGGCCTGCCAGCTCTCGAGCCCGAATCTCTGACAATTCAAAAGCAACATCCCCTATTTTCCCGGAAATATAATCTTCAGATTGATAATCATCCGCCTTCGTCACAAATAAACCTGATTCCAAAAACATTTTTTTGGATATCCCCTTCTCCGGCTCATAATGCAAGGTGTCATAGCTCAACTGATTATCAATAAAGTCCAAAATCAACTTGACGATGCGGGGCTTAAAGAGTTTTACATATTGACGCAGAGCCCGCCCCAGCCATGAAAAATACCCCACCAAAGGAAGCAATAAAAACAGAATCAAAGCATTCATCTTCAACACAAAGCCAATGGACAACACCAGCACACTCAACACCCCCATCCCTGCCAACATCATCAACAGCCGTTTTCGCCGGCGCTCCATGCGATACAATTCGGGATAAATCGTATGATTATAAAATTGACGAAAGGTCTCTTCCATTCCGGCAAAATAACGTAAAATTTGGGAGAATTTGATATTTTTTCAAAAGTTTTCTGTGTATGGTTTGGCGAAATATCCCGTAAAGCGCTAAAAATTATGAATTTAGGAGTCGAATGCCACACCGACATAGCCTGCCCCGCATCCTTAACTGCCTTGAATAAAGTAAATGTGAGTTGACTCCGAAAAGTATTCTGATACAAAACTGCCAAATTTTATTCTATTTGGAGATCTTGTTCAATCGTTCAACTGTTCAACTGTTCAATTGAAAGTACTGGGAATCAACTAGTTATGAGCAATCAATTGAACGATTGAACGCTGAGTTCACTCCGAAAAGTCACTACAGCCAAGAATTGAAGCACGGAACAAAATTTTATTGGCTACAATGCCCTAGTGCAGCGTGGTGTCGCTCCTACGGAGCTATATACCTACTATTTTATTTTAGACTTACAAAGATGTCGCCCCGATGGGGCTCAGATATGGGTATTTTCTCAGTTGTCAGCCCCGTAGGGGCGACACCTTTGTAACAGACAATATCGCACGATACAGGAAGCCCCAGCGGGGCGACACCTTGTCTCGGTCGCACTAGTTATCAAA
>JALVCY010000345.1 GCA_027009605.1 Saprospiraceae bacterium | reverse complement strand
CACCGTCTTCAATCGTCCAATCTATCGTCGATACCGGCAGAGCGACATAAAACGGGACACCGTTGTCTTTGGCGGCCAAAGCCTTGAGATAAGTGCCGATTTTATTGGCCACATCTCCGGTACGAGTCGTCCGGTCGCTACCCACCAACACCATATCCACCATGCCGTGTTGCATCAAATGCCCACCGGTATTATCGGCAATAACCGTATGCGGCACACCGTGCTGAAGCAACTCCCACGCAGTCAAACGAGCGCCTTGATTACGGGGACGCGTCTCGTCCACCCACACATGCACCGGAATCCCCCGGTCATGCGCCAAATAAATCGGTGCCGTAGCCGTCCCATAATCATCAGTCGCCAGCCAACCCGCATTGCAATGGGTCAATATATTCACCACCTTGCCGGCCTTTTTTTCGGCGATAGATTGGATGATTTTCAGCCCATGTTCTCCGATACTTTTGCAGTGATTGATATTGGATTTTTGATATTGTAGAGCTGCTGACTGAACCTTCGCAAGAAGTTGATTATCAATGTCTTGCGACAAAATGAAGGTCTCCATTTGGTCAATGGCATAAAACAAATCCACCGCCGTAGGACGGGATTTTTTCAAGTAGCCGGCAGTCTTTTTGATGGCTTGCGCAAAATCAGATTCATGCTGCAATTCTCGAACTGCAATCATCATCCCAAAAGCCGCTGTCGTGCCAATCAACGGCGCACCCCGAACCTTCATTTGCCGGATAGCATCAAACACATCCTGTACGGTTTTTAACTCCACCAACTCCAAGCGGAAAGGCAAATATCGCTGGTCAATAATTTGAAGGCGTCCGTCTTCCTCCAACCAGATGGACGTGTAATGTTTTCCGTTTATTTTCATTTTTGATGCTTATTTTGATTTGGGTGCGACATTCAATTCCAATACAGCCCTCGTTTGAGCATCCACCCGAAACCGCTCGTCCATCCGATAACCAATCACCCAACATATTTGACCATCCGCAGATTCCAATATCCAAATCTTTTCCTTTTCCGGAAGGGATAATTTCAAATTAGACAAAAAATCTTTTATTTTTTTCGACTGTCCGCCCATCCCAAAGGGATGAAACCGGTCTCCGGGTTGACGCTTCCGCAAAGTCAGGGGAAAAATCAACTTGTCTTTGGAGAGCCATATCCGGTTTGCATCGTCCGGGATTCGCTGCCCATAATAATCTATTACCTGCCAAGACAGTGTAAATTCCGGTGTTTCAATCGGCTCTGTAGCCCAAGATTCCAAGTAATAAGAAGGAGCAATACCTTCCGCAAAATCCGTAATCAACAACCATTCGCCATGAATCACAGCTCGCTTCTCTTTCGACAAAAAAACCTTGCCCGAAGTCCTGGAAGCCAATATATCGGCAGCATCCGACTCATTAAATCCATAGTCCCGAATCAAATAATAAAGGATGGTTTTGGCCGAAGTTAAGCCACTTATTTGCGCCAACTGAATCCTAACCTGCCCCGCATCAACCGTCACCAAATGCTTTTTAACATCCCCTAGATAGCTATCCAACACCCGCTCTAAATCACTCATTATCAAAGCATGATGTGCCAGATTCTGAATCACAGCCGGATTGATTTCTGCCAACAAAGGCAGCACCTTATGCCGTATTAAATTGCGAGAATATTTTGTTTTTTGGTTAGAACTATCTTCGCGCCAGACGATTTCATGCCTTTCGGCGTAAGCCAATAATTGAGCCCTTTCGGCAAAAAGCAAAGGTCGGACAATGACTCCATTTTTGGACTTTATCCCATGCATACCGGCAATCCCTGTTCCTCTAGTCAAATTAAAAAGCATCGTCTCAGCTATATCATTTTTCTGATGCGCCACAGCAATCCATTGCGCCTGACGCTCTTTTCGGATTTTTTCAAACCAATCATATCGCAATTGACGGGCGGCCTCTTGAATAGATACTTTATGCTTTTTGGCGTAAGCCTCCGTATCCACATCCAACTGATGATAAACCAAATCATGCGCTTTCGCAAAATCCCGAACAAAGCCGGCATCTCCATCAGATTCCTCCCCGCGCAAATGGAAGTGCAGATGCGCCAGCTCAATTGAGTAGCCTGCTTCCAACAAAAGGTGCACCAAAACCATCGAGTCCACGCCCCCACTGCACCCCACCAACAAGGTATCGGAATCATCAAAAAGTGCTTCCTTTCGGATAAATTCTTGAAACTTATTTAGAAGATTATCGGTCATTTGAAAAGTTTGATTGCAAATATGCCAATAATCTGTTTATTTTGTAGCACAAATCTTTGTATTTCACCACACAAATATCAATTCTCATGCTACGGATGCTAATTGCACTACTTTTTTCATCAATGATGGTGACCCAATGTACCTCCACCAAAAAACCTGAAAACCAACCGGCCAAAGACCCCACAACCGTAGCCGACAAGACCCCTCCCCAAACAGAGCCTGAAACCAAAGATTTACCCAAATCAAAAAAAGATTTACCCCAAGGAAAAAAATACACCACCAACGGCCCGGATCAACCTTCCGACAATATTTTGGAGTACTTTTCCACTGATTATTGGCTTCCCCAATTTGCCATTTCTACTTTAGATAAAAATGCCCATGTCCCCTACATTGACATGTGGCTCAAATTTGACAAAAAAGGCACTTTCTTCGGTGGTATCAATAAAAAGGTAAATATCAAAGGCAATTGGAAATTTGACACCAAAAATAATATGCTCTTCATCAAATCCAACAACCCTAATCTCGATGGGAAATGGGCCATCAAACACTCCGGTTTTGCCATGGTCTGGCTAGCCCGCGGCGGGCAAAAGCTCCAAGACATCCAAATGAAGCTGGTCAATAGCAGCTTCCGGCCGGGAGAAGAATAACGAACGGTATAACGGTATAGCGGTATAACGGTATAGCGGTATAACGGTATAGCGGTGTAACGGCTAGGCAGCCAAGAGAGCGTCCCACTTGAACGCCGAAGGCAACTACCAACGGTATAACGGTGAGTCCACTCCGAAAAGTCCACTCAGCCAAAAATTAAAGCGATGAACAAAATTTTATTTGGTTACCATACGGTTTCCTTTTACAAAAGGGAAACCTGTGGAAGGGTTGTCAAAGAGAAACCAAATAAAATTTTGTGGTCTTAAGA
>JALVCY010000344.1 GCA_027009605.1 Saprospiraceae bacterium | reverse complement strand
AGCCCAGCTACGCTTCAAAAATTGTAGCTTCAACATCCACAAAAATGCCTATTTTCTATCTAAAAATTGGGGCACCTAAACAGTTACAAAAAAAAAACGAATATGGAATTCCTTGCGGAAAATATCAAGTGTAACGGATGTGTCAAAAATATTACGGAAGCTTTGGAAAAAGTAGAAGGTGTCTCTGATATTTCGGTGGACATCGCTTCCGGAAAAGTTGATTTTCAATATGCCGGCACCCAAGACAGAAAATTCTTTGCCAAATTATTAAGTGATTTGGGCTATCCTGAAAAAGGAACTAAAAACAAATTCTCTATTTTTGGGCGCTGGTAAGCCAATCCAACAAAATCATCTTTATGGATTCATACATATTGTCGTATAAATCCGGAATATCCTTGGGGGCTATCCATTCTGCCTTTTGGATATCTTCGTCGGTTTGGGGAGTGAGCACTTGTTTGGGGGCTTCCATTTTGAACCAATAAGTCCTTTTTAGGACACGTTTGTTCTTCCTATTGCGATAAGTATGGTAGGTGATGCCTAATAAGTCCTTGGTAATCAAGTCTTTAACGCCGGTTTCTTCGACGACTTCCCGATGGGCGGTTTCTCTGGGAATTTCGCCCTTATCCATTTTGCCTTTCGGCAAATCATAGGTTTCTAATCGGTAAATAATCAATACTTCCCCCGTTTCATTGGTGACAAGCCCGCCCCCGGCTTCGATAAGTTTATATTTTTGAGAAAAGAAATCGAAGAGCTTTTTGGGGTCTTTCCCGACCAAATAAATGGCATCAAACCGATTTGATTTTTCGAGCATATCCACGACATTCGGGATGAGTTTGCCGCCGGTCATGTCGTGATAAACCGGATGGGTTTCTTGGTTTAGCGCAGGGGGCACGTCCGTTTTTTTACAAAAATGGAGTGGGGTGTTCTGAATAAAAACCGTGTACATTGTCTTTTTTTTGTGGTAATTACGCAGTTTCGGGGCTTTTTTGGCCGCTGAGTAGTTGCCTTTTATGGAATTGGTAAATTTAAGTCTTTACCGTTACATTAACAAAAAAATATTATAATTTTAGTGTAAAATTTATCCTTTTACCTACCTTTGTCGTTCTGATTATTTTTGCCGCAAGGAGAAAGACCCAAAAAAATAGAAATATGCGCATTTTGGATAAGCATTCAACTCAATTTTTGTATAATTATCTTAATAACTTTTCACCAACAGGGTATGAGGCAGCCGGTCAAAAACTATGGCTTGATTATTTAAAACCATATATAGATGATTGGAAACTAGACAATTATGGTACCGCTTACGCAATCATTAACCCCGGTAAAAAATACAAAGTAGTCATCGAAGGCCATGCCGACGAAATTTCTTGGTATGTCAATTATATCAATGACAAGGGTTTTTTGAGTGTCATCCGGAATGGGGGGTCTGACCCTGTTATAGCTCCGGCCAAAAGAGTCAATATCTTTACCAAAAATGGAATCGTCAAAGGCATTTTTGGCTGGCCGGCCATCCATGTGCGCAAGGGTAAATCTAAGGATTTTGAAGCCAGCATGAACAATATCTTCATCGATGTGGGAGCCAAAGATAAAGAAGAAGTACTGAAAATGGGAATTCACGTAGGGAGCGTCGTGACTTTTGACGATGAATTGATGGAACTCAATGACCAATTTTTTGTGGGACGTGCTCTTGACAATCGAATCGGCGGATTTTGTATTGCGGAAGTGGCACGCATGCTGAAAGCTAAAAAAATCGACTTGCCCTATTCGTTGTATATTGTCAATGCGGTGCAAGAAGAAGTGGGATTGCGCGGGGCGCAGATGATTACGGAGACCATTCAGCCGGATGTGGCCATTGTCGTCGATGTGACGCATGACACCCATACGCCCATGATGGATTCTAAAATCCAAGGCGATGTCTATGCCGGCAAAGGGCCGACAGTCACCTATGCGCCGGCGGTGCACAACACGTTGCGGGATTTAATTATAGAAGCAGCTGAAGAGCATAAAATTCCTTTCCAAAGGGAAGCCGCTTCCCGGGTCACCGGTACGGACACGGATGCTTTTGCCTACTCTAATGGCGGTGTCCCTTCGGCGTTGATTTCTTTGCCTTTACGCTACATGCACACCACGGTAGAAATGCTCCATAAGGAGGATATGGTGAATACCACGAAGTTGATTTTTGAAGCCTTGCGGAAAATCAAAGCCGGAATGGATTTTAGGTATTTTTAGCGGTCTAACGGCTTGATGGTCTGGGGAAAGGCAATCCTTGCCTGCTTGAACACCCCCAACCCGGCCGGCTTTAGCTTTTACCGTCTGCTTTAGCTGACGGACCAAAACTAAGTGGAGAGCCGGCTTTAGCCGCATTTTTTTATTTTTTTAGGCAATCAAATGGGGCTAAAGCCCCTAATTGTTTTGCTTCCTGTCCGTTGGTTAAAACCAACGGTAAAGTAAAACCAACGGTAAAGTAATGAAAATCTACCTGACTATATATGGGTGCAGTCGGGTTTTGTCCTCTATATTTCGACAAATAACAAACTGATTTAACACAAAAAATTAGAATAAATCTTGATTATAAAAAAAGAATCATTAATTATAACTAGATGATAATCAGTTCTTTATCGAGCTCTCGAGCTCAACTTTGTACTATTAAGGGATAGTTCATGCGTTTTCCTTACCACTAAGGCCACTTTAGAATTCACTAAGACTACACTAAGAAAAAAGAAATCTGTTTAGGTTGAAATGCGCTCAACTCA
This sequence comes from Saprospiraceae bacterium, assembly GCA_027009605.1. Lineage (GTDB taxonomy): Bacteria > Bacteroidota > Bacteroidia > Chitinophagales > Saprospiraceae > HyVt-613. The sequence goes on along the minus strand of JALVCY010000344.1, from coordinate 397 downwards.
AATATGGCGAAAACCGGGTCATTGTACTTTTGGCATTGGGGATGCTTTCCTCCCCCAAATTTGCTAAAAAGCCTGTGGTTATCTTGGCAGAAGGGCGGGCAAATTTGACCCCTCCAAAGGGGGACATACACGACTTACAACTGCGACATTCAATTAGAAGATTATTGAATATTTGTTGGTTCTGAACTCTTTGGAGTTTAATCATCGTTCAATGATGTATCATAAATCCCTGATAACCATTTAGTTATAAATTTAATCAAAACAATTTAGTAACTAAACTATGCCTGTCGTGTATGCAAGTCGTGTATGTATGTCCCGCATGTACCACGCTGGCGGGGTCAAATTTGCCACCCGGTAACCCGGTTACTTCCGGAACTTAAAGCAAATTTGGGGGTGG
>JALVCY010000343.1 GCA_027009605.1 Saprospiraceae bacterium | reverse complement strand
CAAAATTCTATGGTTCTTTGACAAATCCCGTGAAAAATGGGTATTTCCAAGAATAATGCAAAATATTTAAATCCATAAAATGTTGAATTTAAGCATCGCATCTGCTTTAGCTTTTACCGTCTGCTTTAGTTTTTTTCGTCTGCTTTAGCTTTTACCGTCTGCTTTAGCTGACGGATAAAAACTAATTGGGAAGCCGGCTTTTGCCGCATTTTTTTATTTTTTTTGGGTCACCAAATGGGGCTAAAGCCCCTAATAGTTTTGCTTTCAGTCCGTTGGTTAAAACCAACGGTAAAGCAAAACCAACGGTAAAGTAAAAGCAACGGTAAAATAAGCCCAAAGCTTGGCACTAAATCTCGCCGGTACTTCCGAATTCATTCGGGAGATGGAGAGCAAGCTTATTTCAGCCAAATAAATTTGGCTGCTACCAAAAACCAAGTCAATGGGGCTAAAGCCTTGAGTTTACTCCGAAAAGTCGAGAGTAGTGGACTGTTCTTGTGTCCACAAAATTTTATTTGGTTTGCTTCCTTATTTTTAACCCTAACTATCCCCTTAAGAAGGGGACTTATGGTAAACCAAATAAAATTTTGTTCATCGCTTTAATTTCTAGCGGAGTGGACTTTTCGGGGTGGACTCAGCCTTTAATAGTTCTGCTTCTGATTCGTTGGTTAAAACCAACGGTAAAGAAAAACCAACGGCAAAGTAAAACCAACGGCAAAGTAAGCCCAAAGCTTGGCACTAAATCTCGCCGGTACTTCCGAATTCATTCGGAAGATAGAGCGTAAGCTTATTTCAGCTAAATAAATTTGGCTGCTACCAAAAACCTAGCTAAAAGCCGGCTTTAGCCGCATTTTTTGGTATTTTTTGGGCAAGTCAATGGGGCTAAAGCCCCTAATAGGCTTGCTTTCTGTGTCCGTTGGTTAAAACCAACGGTAAAGTAAAACCAATGGTAAAGTAAAAGCAACGGTAAAGAAAAACTAACGGTAAAGTAAAAGCAACGGTAAAGTAAAACCAACGGCAAAGCAATGAAAATCTACCTGACTATATATTGATTTTTTTCATTATGACTTGTGTTTGTACGGTAGCTTTGGTTAAATCCCGATAGCTATTGCGAGTATGGTAACCAAATAAAATTTGGTTCATTCCTTCGAGTTTTAATAAAAGGTACTTTTCGGAGTGGACTCAACAATGGTTCGGTCAGTTTTGACATTTGAAGGTAGCAATAAACTCAATAACCACGGATAGTTCCTAATTAAACGCAAGTTCGGTTTCTAGTCTGAGTTGCATATAATTTGAACGAAATAGCTTGTTGATCATTTTGGCTTAGCCCAAAACGAACTTTGCCTAAGATATTTTGTAACTATTTAGCCACCCGCTAATTTTTGCTAGAAAATGCCCTTTTTGCACCTGTTTTTGCTAAAATTTTCTCACGTAGGGACGCACGGCCGTGCGTCCCTACATCAACATACACACAAAAATGCCTATTTTCTATCTAAAAATTGGGGCACCTAAACAGTTACGATATTTTTTATTCTGTGTTCATCCTGGAACTGGTTCAATGATAGCTAAAATCCAGCCTTTAGTCGAGAATTTCAATTTTTTGGTTTAAATTGTCCTACATTTGAGTAGAATTAACCAAGATATGAAAATCAGCCGTTTTTTATTGCCATCTTTTGACATGCAGGTTAAGACCTATCAGCCAGAATCTTCCATTAAGCTGATTGGAGAAAATAACTGGTGGCAGATGTTGTGGGCTTATGGGCTGATTGTTCTGTTAGCTGTAACCTTTACAATGTATTTAGAATCGGGTGAGCCATTGCTCGTATTGTTGCCCTTGTCCATTGTTTTTGTTTATAGCATGGATAACGTGCGTAGTTCTTCTTATCTCAAGCAAGAAATTACTTTTGATGAATATGGAATCTTACTCAAGCACTCAAAGGATTTGGACGGTAGTCAGCAGATTAAGCCTAGTCAAATTCAGAAAATATACATGACCACCAAAGGAAGCTGCATAAAGTTTTTCTTAAATGATGCGGCAAGACCCACTTTTCAATTCTCGTCTATACGGTTGAGTAGAGGTGAAACCAAAATCTTTGTCCAAGATGTAGCTCGATTACTTGGGTTAGAAGTCAAAAACTATCGACAATTTAAGGAGAGAGCTGTTTTTGAATTGGTCAATCCGGCGCTCATCGAGTCAGCGTGTGATTTGCCCATCGAAAAGGAATGTTTACTAGCTAATTTTTTTATCGAAAGAGTTGGTTCGGAATTGATTGTCAATAAGGTTGGTGGATGGAAGGGGGTTAAAAAAGTATTGAGCCTGAGATTAATAGAGAACATATTGACTTATCATAGCTGGTATTTGCGCAAGCAAGAAATTGCTTTTAGAGATATAAGAAAATTTGATTATAAAGTGTTCTTAGTGCACAATCGACATGAAAACAAGGTGTATGGTCGCTTGTATTTGGTGAGTCGGTCAACACGTGCCCGGATACTATCCGTGTCCAAAACGATAGGTTACTCAAAGGTCTTAGCCCAATTTAAAATGGAAGAAGATCTGAAGAGATTGAAGGAGATTTTGGAAGCGGAAATATAGGGTGATTCAGTTGGGTTGTACTGCGTGTACGTTAGAGATTTTCCAGTCGTTGTATGAGTTCTGTGCGCTTTCGAACGGAAACGGGGGCTTGGTCTCCATTCTTCAAAAGTAGATAGCCGCCTTCTGTTCTGACAAAGGACTCGACGTGCTGTAGATTGACTAAATGGCTTTGATGAGACCGAAAAAAAAGATGGTTTTTTAGTTGCTTCTCAAAGGTTTTTAGGGTTTGGGTGACCATCAGTTTTTTGCCATTTTGAAAGTAGAAGATGGTATAATTGTCACTTGCTTGGCAACGTATAATGTCCTGAATATCAACGATTTCTATCTTGTCTTGCGTGTGTAGGCACATCCTTGTAGGCAACTCATCCGGCTTGTGAAAAGTGTCTTTCAGAACTTCTAATCTTTCGGCGGACGCATGGAGCTGGCTTTGGGCTCTTTGGATGGCGTCTTTCAGTTCGTCAAGGTCAATGGGTTTGAGCAGGTAGTCCACCGCTGCGAATCTAAAAGCTCGTAAAGCATATTCATCGGAAGCGGTGGTAAAGATGATTTTGAATTGGATGTCGGGCAAGATTTCTAAGATGTCAAATCCCGTTCCGTCTCCCAATTGAATGTCTAAAAATACTAAATCCGGTTGTTCTTTCATCAATAATTTGGCGCCGGATACGACACTGTTTGCGGTACCGATAATCTCGATTTCGGGGGCGATTTCCGCAAGGTCTGCGCTTAATACTTGGAGCGCTTGGGGCATATCATCTATTAGAATTGCTTTCATCTGCTGGGTTCAATTTTCAATTAACGGGATACGTAGGAGAACTTTGGTTCCTTGGGTCTCGCCATTTTTGTCCACAATATCGGAAATTTCTATCGACCGGCCGGGATTTGCGGCAAATAAGGCGTCAAGTCGTTCTTGGGTGACAGCCATAGCGGTGGATTGGTGGCTTGGGCTTCGTTTTTTTCGGAGTTCCGCAGACTTCTTTCGACCGATGCCATTATCTGTGATGATGCAACGCAATACTTCTCCTTGCCGGTCAAAACGAATTTGGACGAGCCCGGGTTTTTGAAGGTGGGCGACGCCGTGGATGATGGCATTTTCCACGAATGGTTGGATAATCATCGGGGGCACTTCTATTTCTTCGGTATTGAGTGGATCCGCTACTTGGATACGGTATTCAAAAGTATTGGGGCGACAAAACTGTTCCATGGCGAGATAATTTTCCAAGGTTTTAATTTCTTCTTCGAGCGAGATGGTTTCCTTTCGGGAATTAGAAAGTATCTGTCTCATTAGGATAGCAAAGCGGTTGATTTGTTTTCTGGCTTGCGCAAAATCTTTTAGCGCTACGAGTCCATTGATGCTGTTGAGTGCATTAAAAATGAAGTGGGGATTCATTTGTAATTGCAAAGCTTTTTGTTCTACAGTCAATAGATGATTTTTTAATTCTAATTCTTTTCTTTTGGCTGCTTCCTGTCGGCGGATGGCTTGAACACGGAGCTTATAAAATAGAAAGGAAAAGAGCAAAAACCCACCCAATATTGTCAGCCGAAACCACCATTTTTGCCAAAAAGGTTTTTGAATGACAAATGGCGCCGTAAGTACCGGGCTGCAATTTTCCGGAGTGATGCAGGCTTGAGCCTTGAATACATAAGTGCCCGGATCCAGCTTTGCATAATTGATGGTGTGAGCCGTTGACAGGGGAGACCATTGGGTCTCACTTCCGGCCAATTGCCAACGATATTTTACTTGGTTGGGGCGGGCTAGATTGAGTCCGGCCAACTTAAAACCCAAGTGATTTTTGTCGTATGGTAGAGACAGTCCTTTTTTTAGTCCGCCGTTGGGGCTGACCCAATTTTTGTAGGGGGTCGTTTGGAGCGATTGGTAAAAAAGCTGGATGTCTGCAAAGTGGAGTTTTGGGGGGCGAATGGCCTGTTGGTTTAAGCTGGCTTGGTATTTCATGAGTCCATTCATCGTACCAATCCAAAGATTGTGGTCATGGTCTTGGGTGATGGCATTTTGACAGGTCTCGATGCCAAGGAAGCCTTCTTCTTTTCCAAAGTGCTTAAAATCAATGACTTGTGACTTGTAGTTGAGCGTGAGTCGATTGAGTCCCCGCTCGGTGCCGACCCAAAGTTGGTTGTCTTTTGAAAAATGGAGCAGGTAGATATTTCCGGACATTTGGGGTGACGTTTCGGATTTGGATAAGTTTACTTTCGCAAAATGAACCGGTTTTTCTTGACGATTGGCATGGTATAATCCTTTGCCGGCGGTACCGACCCACACTTGGTTGTTGCGAAAGGCTAGAGCTCTGATGTCCACATTCGGCAGGCCGTTTTGGGTGTCAAAAATGACGGGCTCAAAATCTATTTGATAGAAGCCTAGATGACCGCTTCTGGTCGAAAACCAAAGATGCCCTTGGGGATCTATTTTTATGCTTTGAATTTTTAATTCCGGAAGTCCTTCTGCTTTCCCGTATGGGAATATTTGGAATCCGGCGCTGTCTTTGTCGATGATTTTGGCGATTCCGTTGCCGTAAGTTCCTGCCCAAACTTGCCCCAAGGAGTCTATCGCTAAGCTATTCACCCAATTGCTGGGAAGCCCATCTTTTTCCGAAAGGAAATGGAAACCACTAGTATCTCGATAGGCGATTCCCCGGCCATCCGTACCCAACCAAATACGTCCTTTGGGGTCTTCGGCAATCGCCTTACATTTGACTCGTGCAAATCCTTCTTGGTCACCGAAATGATGCAAGCCGCTACTATCTAGTACCGAGACTCCATAGCCGGATTCCGAAAGCCAGATACGGTTTTGGCTGTCATGGAAAACGGCATAAATATTATCTCCCTTTAATCCGGATTGGATGCCGAACCGAACAAATTCTTGCCCGACACTCTTGAGTAAGCCGTCTCCGGAAGTGCCTAGCCACAGGTTGTTCCAACTATCTCGAAAAAGCGTTTTGATATTTTTGGCTGCAAGGCCGAAACGCTCATCAATCATCATCCACCGTTTGGTGTCAATATTGTATGCGGCGATTCCATTATTAATCGTGCCTACCCAAATTTGATTATCGACTTGACTGATCAATTGGGGATGCCCCTGATAGGGGATTTTGATAGATTCTATTGGGGCGAAGGACGCTTCATCAAAAAGCGTAATGCGCCCATCAAAGGTGGCCACCCAAAGCCGACCCAGAATATCCCTGTAGATGGCCTGTACATCGTTATTTTCTAAGCCATTGTGGATAGATATTTTTTGGTTGCTGTTTAATTTCCATGCCCCGGTGTTGGTGGCTGCCCATTTTTCATTATCGGCAAAATAGAAGGAACGAATGCTATTATTTTTGAGTTGGGTGTATTTTTTTAATCGGAGATGTGGGCTCTTGGTGTCTATTTGGAACAATCCTTTTTCGGTTCCAATCCACATAAGTCCTTGATTATCAAGTTTTAGTGTGGTTACTTTTTGCGCAAGCGGAATGGAGATAGTGGTGTCTTTCGACAAAATGGTGAGTCCGGAATGCGTGCCAATCCATATTCGTCCGGCTGAATCTGATACCAAGGCATTGATATATCGGTCAGGAAGGTCAATGAGTACAGACTCAAAGCTATGTCCGTCAAAGCGAGCCAGCCCACCACCTTGAGTCCCTACCCAAAGATAGCCATCCGCATCCTCTGTAATCGCATATACTTGGCTTTGGGGAAGCCCGTCTTGCAAGGTGTATTGGAGAAAGTTTTGGGGCTGTGCCTGTGCGTTTACGGTCAACCAGCCAAGGCAAAGCCAAAGAAAATTTTTTAAAGATAAAGTCATTGGGGTAAAGATACGATAATTTATGTTTAGTGGTAACTGTTTAGGCATCCACTATTTTGTTCAAAAAATGCCCTTTTTGCGCCTGTTTTTGCTAAAATTTTCTCACGTAGGGACGCACGGCCGTGCGTCCCTACGTCAACATCCACAAAAATGCCTATTTTTTGCCTTAAAATAGGAGCACCTAAACAGTTACGTTTAGTGTTATTTTTGGGGGGGGATTAAGCGGGTTTGCGAAACTTGAGTGTATTGGTTGATACCGGTATTCGATTTGTTACATTCAAACCGGATATATATGAAGATTAAGCTAATTTATTGAATTATTGGCAAATGCTAGGCATATTGCAATAAAATTCTGTTGTTATCTTGCAATATAGAATAAAAAACGGTAGAATTGCACTTCGACACCCAATAAGCCGATTTCTTCACCTAAAATTCAGTTAAAAATGCAGTTAATTTACAAGAGATTGATGCTATTATTTATAGCTTCAACCCTAAGCCTTGTGTCCTATGGACAAAAAGGACAGCTACGGAAGGTCACATCGCAAGCACCAAAATTTGAGATTTTGACCCAAAGTCAACCCGTATCGCAAGCCCAAGAGATGTTTGCCGAAAAATTGAATCTTGCACCGGAAGCAAAGATGATTCCGGTTAAGCAAACAATTGACCAATTGGGCATGGAACACATTAAGTATCAGCAAACCTATAAGGGGCTGAAAGTGGCCTTTGGAAATTATCAATTACATACCCAAAATGGTGAAATTAAATCCTTTAGTGGAGACTACTTTCCGGTAAATGATTTTGACGTAAGTCCATCCTTAACAAAAAGCCAAGCACTACAAAAAGCAATGAAACATGTGGGAGCCGGCCAATATATGTGGGATAGTCCGGATGCTGCATTGATGAATTATGCTAAGCCGGAAGGCGAATTGGTCATTTTGCCGGATTTGGCTCATCGAAATTCTAAGCAGCAAGTAGCGCCTAAATTGGCTTATCGCTTTGACATTTTCGCAAGAAAACCAATGAGCCGAGCCATGGTTTATGTGGACGCTCATACAGGGGCTGTTTTGTATGAAGACAAGATTATGCACCACCTAGCACCGGCTAATGGGACTGCGGCTACCCGGTACTCCGGTAGTAAAACCATCCAAACGGATAGCTACAATGGGCATTATCGCTTAAGAGAATATACACGGGGCGGCGGCATTGAGACGTATGATATGAACACGGGGACAAACTATAGCAATGCGGTGGATTTTACAGATAATAACAATAACTGGACGGCAGCCGAATTTGATAACTCGGCCAAGGATAATGCAGCGTTAGACGCACATTGGGGTGCAGAAATGACCTATGATTATTGGATGACTAAACACAATCGCAATAGTTTTGACGGGAATGGTGCCAAAATTAAAAGTTATGTGCACTATGATGTAAATTACGATAACGCCTATTGGAATGGCAGTGTGATGACTTATGGTGATGGTAGCGGAACTTATTTTGATGCACTAACATCTTTGGATGTGGCCGGACACGAAATTGGGCATGCTGTGATGAGTTATACTGCTGATTTGACTTATTCTTATGAATCCGGAGCGATGAATGAAGGGTTTTCTGATATTTGGGGGGCATCCATAGAGTATTTTGCCGCACCCAATAAGCAAACTTGGTTGATAGGTGAAGATATTGAGCGTAGAGCCGGACATGCAGCCTTGCGGAGTATGAGCGATCCTAAATCTGAAGGCCAGCCGGATACTTATCAAGGGACTAATTGGGCTACAGGCAGTAGCGATAATGGAGGAGTACATACAAATAGTGGGGTTTTAAATTACTGGTATTATTTGATTTCTGAAGGGGGTACCGGCACCAATGACAACGGGGATGCTTATAATGTGTCCGGTATTGGAATAGATAAAGCCGGACAAATTGCCTACCGGATGATTAGTGTTTATTTGACTTCCGGCTCGCAATATGCAGATGCCCGGACGTATGGTATTCAATCGGCGGTGGATTTGTTTGGCGCCGGTTCTGCTGAAGAAGTGGCGGTGACCAATGCCTGGTACGCCGTTGGTATCGGGGCTTCGTATGGTAATGTCAGTTATTGTGCTTCTCAGGGCAATTCTGTAAATGATGAGTATATTGGCCGGGTACAATTGAACACCATAGATAATTCATCCGGTGCGACCAGTGGATATACAAATTATACGGCAATCAGTACAGATTTGACGGCCGGCTCTGCTTATACGATTACGGTTACTCCACATTGGACAGGTACGATATATAAGGAGGCTTATGCGGTTTGGATAGATTATAATGGAGATGGAGATTTTGATGATGCCGGTGAGCAAGTTTGGACGAAGGCTGCCTCTACGACGACGCCTGTGAGTGGTTCGTTTACCGTGCCATCCGGAACAACGCCGGTCAGTACCCGGATGCGAGTTTCCATGAAGTATAATGGCATACCGACTCCATGCGAAGCCTTTAGTTATGGGGAGGTGGAAGATTATACCATCAATATTGTGGCTAGTGGAGCAGATACGCAAGCTCCATCGGCTCCCGGTAATTTGAGTGCGTCCAACGAGACAGAGACTACCATTGATTTGTCTTGGACGGCTTCAACAGATAATGTCGGGGTGACAGGTTATGATGTTTATCAAGATGGTGTGAATATTGGCTCCGTTACCGGAACAAGTGCCCAAGTGACGGGTTTGGCTGCTAGTACGACCTATAGTTTTGCTGTAAAGGCCTACGACGCTGCGGGCAATGTATCCGGAAGTAGTAATGTGGTGAATGCGACGACATTGACTCCTGCTTCTACCGGTTGCACGGCTCAAGTATCAACCTATCCTTACGGAGAAAGCTTTGAAAATACACTTGGGCTTTGGTCGCAAGACACCGGAGATGACTTTGATTGGACGATTCGTTCAGGAGGCACCCCATCAACAGGTACCGGTCCTAGCTCGGCAAATGATGGGACTTATTATATTTACATGGAGTCTTCGTCTCCCAATTACTCATCGAAGCGTGCTATTTTGAATGGTCCGTGCTTTGATTTGACCAATGAGACAAACGCAACAGTAAGCTTTAAATACCACATGAAAGGAGCTTCCACAATGGGGTCTTTAGCTTTAGAGGCTAGTACGGACAATGGGGTGAGTTGGACGTCGATTTGGAGTCAGTCCGGTAACCAAGGTTCTACTTGGTTAGATGCGTCTATTGATATGGCGACTTATTTGGGGGGTACGGTGATGTTGAGATTTAATGGGATTACCGGTACGACTTGGAAGGGTGATATGGCGGTAGATGCTTTTACTGTGACGGATGGTTCCGGTGGAGGTGCTTGTGTGGCCACGACCTTGACGCTTACTTTTGATAATTATCCGGAAGAATCAAGTTGGGACATCAAGGATGGTGCCGGTACGGTAGTCTTCTCCGGAGGAACGTATGGCTCTGAGCCGGATGGTTCGACCTTGATTATTCCAAATTGTATAGATGCCGGTTGTTATACTTTCACGATGTATGATGCCTATGGTGATGGTATGTGCTGTAGTTATGGTAACGGGTCTTATGCGTTGACGCAGGATAGTGATGGTGCGGTATTGGCTTCGGGTGGTTCTTTTAACAGTAGTGAAGCGACTAGTTTCTGTGTGGGCGCCGGCAATCTTGCCGGGGGGCAAAGTAAAAAATCCGATTTTGAGATTTTGCCGGATGTGAAGATCTATCCGAATCCGGCCGCCGATGAGTTGTATGTCCGGTTGAGAGATAAGCGGATGGAGAGCTATCGCATATTTAACATGATGGGGCAGTTGGTGGCCAAAGGAAAGTTAACGGCTGCGAGCATTGATGTTTCCGGATTAAATGCCGGGATTTATACGATAGAGTTTGTTTCTGATAAAAAGCAGTTGACCAGACGCATTGTCAAAAACTAGTGTGCAATAGTTGAGCTAACTCCGAAAAGGGCTCAGTTGAAATAAAAGTCCATGTGGTTTGACTGCATGGGCTTTTTTTTATTCTTGACTCTAATCATTTTTTCGCAGATTGAGTTCCTACTTGGGAATTGTAAATCCTTAATCCTTAAACCTTTATCAACCCAAGAATTGGATAGGCGTTACACCACAATACCGAAACTTGAGTGTTTAATTGATTTGGTGGTTGGTAGTTCCGAATTCATTCGGAACAAAGCATTTTCAGCCCAATAAATTGGGTTGCCACTAAGCTATAGGATTGACGAGTCAAAACTTATTTCCCTACGAAAGCAAAATTATAAATCACCGTAATTACCACCCCAAAAAAGCCATTCTCCACTTTTGGAGAATGACTCTGGGCTAAGGTGTACTAAATGTCCCGAATGGCTTTCGGAGCTTTTGTCTAGCAGCCATCCATCATGACTTCACTGATAACTAGCTCGCCATCAATGACTTGGAAGTTTACTTCGCCGGTTTCTTCATCAAATATGGATAGTTCTGTTTCCCAATTTTTGAATAGATACACTTCGCTATCATTCGAGTTGTTTCTTCCTTGGATATTGTTGAAGTAATTATAGAATACAAAGCCATCTTCGATAGAAAACTCAGGCATGGTGACTGTAATATTTTGGTAATATTCTCCGCTTTCGTACTGAATCGAAATGTTGTGTTCAGCTTGCGCAAAAAAAGAGTATTCATCGGTATATTCGTTGCCTAGTGCAGCAACTTTTTCACTCATGGCGATTAGGTATTGTTTCATGGAAACACCGGCTTTGGGGGTTTGGATGGGAAGCAAATAAGTATCAAGAACGAAGCCTTGGATATCACCCACCTGAACCAATATCCAGTTTCCTTTGATGATATATGGGTTTTGTTCATCTTCTGTGGCGCGTAAGGTCTTTATGGCAAATCTTTTTTGTGTAAAGCCCAACACTTTT
>JALVCY010000342.1 GCA_027009605.1 Saprospiraceae bacterium | reverse complement strand
GCATCCGGAAAACGGCGAAGGCATTAGTTATTTGGTGTCCACTCAAAAGGGGCTTTTTCCTTTGCGCAAGCTGAATCCGAAGACGATTCGTCAATCTGTAATCGCGAATCTTTTGGACTCCGGAATGGACTTGCGCAAGGTTCAGGTTTTTGCCGGGCATCGTTATCCGAGTGCGACCGAGCGTTATCGGCAAACGGAAGTTGAAGCTTTGAAACAGGCGATTTTAAAGCACCATCCATTGAGCTAAAGCTTTTTTTTTTCAACTGAATCCTTGCCTAGCGTGCAAAAAACGCTTACTTTTGGTGTGCTGCAAAGGCAGCAATTGGCTTGAAAAAGTGGTCTAGGTGCTTACCGTTTTGGGTTTAATGGGAAGGAGAAGGATACGGATGGGGAGTGGGGGAAACTGACGCATTATGATTATGGGTTTAGGATTTATAATCCGGCTGTTGGGAAGTTTTTGAGTGTGGATCCGTTGAGTAGTACCTATCCTTTTTATACTCCTTATCAGTTTGCAGGGAATAAACCGATTGTGGCAATTGATTTAGATGGCCAAGAAGAAGACATTGTTATTTATCAGAAGGGGGATCAAGGAACGAAATTCTTACTCGGATCGAAATCTACTGTATACAAAAAAGCTGTTACGAATGTTCTTGTTGGTTTAGGAAACCCAACCTTTGAGTTTTCAGAAGAGTTGAACCTTCAATCGGCTGAGAGAAAAGTTGTTGAGTTTTTAAGTGGTCCATTGTCGCCTGTTAAAGGAGGACAATTAGCAGCAGATTTAATTCGGGAGGAGCAAGCAATAAAGGAAAAAACGCTTTCCTATATGTTTAGTGGAGATATTGAAAAAGAGAAAATGGCAATCAAGACAATTAGTATGCAAAGTAATTTCTTTTGGCGAAATCCAATTGCTAGTTTTGCAGATATTATAATTCCGTCAGAGTCTTTCATTAAAGCAATTAGTTTTAAGCCTCAGTATCTTAAAGCAAGAAGATTGGCTATGGCATCATGGGAAGATATAGGAAATAATTTTAAAGCTTTTCGAGCGCATGAATTAGATGGTGCACTAGCGTTTGAGGTTAAAACAGGAAGAATGTTGGAACCATCTGCATCTAAACATGGTGATTTTCAGGATATGGTTTCAAAGAGTATAATTGATCATATGGGGGTAGGAGATGGTTTTAAGTATTTTTCTCGGGTAAAAGCAATGAATAAATTTAAAACATCTATTGATAACCATATTAAAAAACTAAATAATGGAGTTGATGAGCTAATAATTGATCTAAAAGGTTTTTCGGCAGACGAAGTGAACACAGTTAAGAATTATGTTAATAGCAATCATTCCTTTCATGCAAGTAGTATAACCTATGTGAATGATGGCCAGTAGTATAATTTCATATAAATCTAATTTTTTTTGGGCTGGTGATTCTTTGTTGACGGTTGTAGTTTATTATTTGCTCCCATTAATTAGGAAGTCGAAGGGACGATGTCAAAAGGATGATGAGGAATGGTTTGACAACTATCTTCTAGAGTTTGAGTTGATATTAAAAGGTTTGTCGATGGATAATGTAGATTTTGATTTAGACAATTTAGCCTTAAGTCCTTGTCGATTGAAAATTTTTCTTGAAAAACTTGTAGAAGTAAAAGATTTTTTTCTTGAAAAAGAGGCTATATCTGTTGCCGAATTAAAGGCAATAGAGGATATCAGACTAGGAGAAAAGCAATACTTTAAAAATCCTGTTAGGTCAGAAGTTTTTATCAAGATTATTGATGATATTGTTTTCTTGTTGTCCTCTGACACTGGCACTGGTACTGGCACTGACCCCGCTGGCGCAGACCTTGCAATCTGAATAAAAAGAACAATACGCTCGTTAAACCTAGCAGGTTTATACGAAACAGAAAGAAGGGTTTTAACCTTCGAAAAGAAATCATATCCAGTCTTGGCGTGTAGAAGAAATCGGCAAGCCTAACGGCAGACTTTTTCACACTTCAGGTCTCCGCAAAAGCTACGACCGTTCAGGGCAGTAAAGCGGTATTCGTCCCGACATCCGGCGAGCATATACCACGCCAGCCTTACAGGCACGGGAGCTATCGCCCCCTTGTCATGGTATATGCGCACCGGCTGAGCTCCTCATGTCAGTTCCCAGCCTGGAGCAGCCGCTTACATTCCGTTTTACTACATTCCAGCCGCTGCTCCAGTCTTCCACTGCCCTTATTCAGCGGGCTGCTCTGCGCCGCCGGCTGCGCCCCAAAAGCTGGTTCTCCGAATTTTAGAAATAGAAAAGCACTAACATCTTGCCATTTAAAAAGCTGATAGTCAGGGGCTTGCGTGTACCACGTACCTACGTTCTTGGCTTTTAGATGCCAAAGAATCAATCGAGTCCAGCATCTTTAAGCACTTGTAAAAGCTGTTTTTTGTGGATATTTGAAATTTGGCTTTTGTCGTAAATATGGATTAGATAAATCTCTTCGTCTTCAGTAATAACGTAAGAGATTACTCTTGCGCCGCTGGATTTACCTTTATTTTTGGAAGAAATAGCCATGCGAATTTTGTATAGATTGTTACCAAGATTCGTTCCCGAATTTGGGTTTTCTTCAAGGGGTTCGATTAGCTCTAAAAGGTCATCTTTTAGTGAAGGATACTTTTTGAAAAGCTATTTAAAGAACCTTTCAAAATCCTTGGTGGTGAATACTTCAAAGGCCATTTAAAAAGTCTTTAGCATTATGTTTGGGTAGGTTTCCTTCTTTCATTTGCTTGACCTGAGCTAAACTGCTGGTCAATTCTGAAATGAATTTTTCGGTTGATTCATCTACTTCGACATAATCCAACGTCCGGATAAATTCCAAAAAGACTTTAAATTTGCTTTCGTTTACTTTTAATGTTATTTCTTTCATGGTTTTGATTATTGGTAGGCTAAGCGGGTTTTTGCATCACGGAGCAAACCGTCTAGAGCGAAAAGAATGCCGGTACGGTCGTCTTCCGGTAAATTATTGATGTCATTTAGACGTTTCAGCATCTCGGGGTCTTTTAGTAAGTTCATATCATCTGTTTCCCCAAGCAAAAAGCCAACTGTAGTTTGTAGGGTATCTGCTAATTTTTTCACAACATCAATTGAAGGCTTCACTTCATCCCGTTCGTACTTGCCGATGATAGAATGATTAGTTTTCAGTAGGCGAGCGAGTT
>JALVCY010000341.1 GCA_027009605.1 Saprospiraceae bacterium | reverse complement strand
AGTATCCTTGGTGGATAATACGCTAATTCCTGTAACCGGATCCACATCGTAAGTATCATGATACCGTCGATAATCCAAGTAAGAAGTGGTCACATCAAGATATTGGTTGTGCCCTACTTGTCCGTTCATACTCAATGAGTTATCAAGGCGGCGAGTAAAATAATTAATGTCCTTTATTTTTCCATGCCGACCCGGATCGCCGAGTGTGTATAGATTATTCTTGGACAAATGTCCGTTGTAGTGCATTGTCAATTTTCCAAACTTATGCGCCACCATCCAATCACCAAAGTAATCTTTACGCTTTGGCCAATTCTCACTACGTACAGAATCCAATGTGCTTAATCCGGCAAATTGATACAAACCACCATTCACCCGAATCGTATTTTCACCAAATTGACAACCCATATTTCCCGTAAGGCTTTTTGCATTAATACTTTCGTAAAAAACAGAAGCGCTTCCTTCAAATCTTTTGCTTTGGGTTTGCTTTGTAATCAAATTCATAATTCCACCCATGGCATCCGTTCCATAAAAAACTGAAACAGGCCCTTCGATGATTTCGACACGTTCTACGTTGGATAAATTAATTTGCGACAAATCAATCACTCCATTCAAGCGTCCAATAACCGGCACTCCATCAATTAAAATTTTAATATTTTCCTTGGAGATTCCTTGAATTTCTACATTCGAGCCGAAAACAGAGTTTTGTCCCAGATCAATATTGAGCTCATTTTGCAATAAATCAGACAAATAAGTAGCCCCTTTCGCCCGGATTTCAGAAGCCCGCAAGACCTTCACTTTATAAACAGTATTATCAATGTGTTGTGGCGCATACTGAGCGGTCACGACAACATCTCCCAATGCCCCAGCCTGTAGCAAGGTACTATCCACATCATTTTGTGCAAACAAATCCACCGTCGTCATCATGAAGATAACGATAAAAGAAAATAGTTTCATTTTTTGATTTTTTGATTATGTTAACTCCGAGTAAAAATAAAGACTGTTCTACTCGTAAACTATCATTCCCGAAGATACCACTCTGCAATCATTGTCAAAAATTGAAAAACCCACCCACCAAAAGGCGGGCAGGTTCTTCAAATTTATTTAATAAATATCATGCGTTGTATTATACACATTAAACTTACCGGTTGGATTTTCGACCCAATCACCTTGGATTATCTTCTTGACTTTCAAGGTTTTATCATCATAAATCACAATAGCGCTATGCTCCCCCATGAAGTAAGAAACCCATACTTCGTCGCCTTTTTGATTGTACTCAAAGTGTACGGCACGACCATCTACTCCTTCCGGTGCATGCAAGGTTTTTTCGATTTCTAATGTTTCGGTATTGAATACGTCCACACTTGAATTTAGCTTAGCATCCGGATTCAAAGGTCTGTCCACCCATAAGTGTTTAGATTTTGGATGAGATTTTACAAACAATGCACCACCGCCATCGCCGGAAGCCTTCGCTTCTTTCACGACAGTCCATTGACCGGGACCTTTATCTGTTTTGATGAAAGATAGTTTGTTTTCACCTAAGTGAGAAGTAACCCAGAGATGCCCCAATTTATTTTTAATATTAGTACCGCGTCCGGGGTGTGGCTTAATACCTGTCTCTATAATTTTTACTAACTTTTTATTAGGCACATCCACTACGACAATCTTGTTACTGGCATTTGCAGCCACTAAGAAATAGCGCCCGGTATAATCCCATCCACCATCGTGTAAGAATCTGGCTGCCGGAATTTCTTCAATCTTAGGGTGTACAGGGTCGGTATAATCGACAATATCCACCATGCCGCGCTCTTTGACATTACAAATCCAAACCGGATCTGTGTGGGATGCAACAATAGATGCCACACGGGCTTCTTCGATAAACTCTTTATCACCATCACAGGCATTACCGGCAGTAGGCGTAATGCTCAACGGCTCTAAAGTTTGTGCATCCATAATAGCAATATGACTTGGACTGTATCCACCAAACACTAAATATTTATCTTCATAGCCTTTATACTTAGAAACTTCTACAGAACGAGAGTCAAATGCTCCGCGTACTTCCGCTACAATGGTAGGTACTTTGGTATAGGTGTCAATCATAGTGATACGTCCATCCCGACCGACAGAATAAATATAACGTCCGGAAGCAGAAGTCCGAAGAATGTGCACCGCAAAACCGGTTTTTAGAACTGCTAGTTTCTCCTTAGTGTCTCCATCAATAATTGCTACCTTACCGGCATCCCGCATAATTACTCCGAAGTAATTATTAATATTTCTATTGTGCTCCGGTTTCTTTGGCCGGTCAGCTACCGGTACGATTAGATTCCACGTTTTTTTCATTTCCTCCATTCCAAATTTTGGAATTGGTGGTGGATCGACTCTTAAGAAACGAGTCATCAACTCAATTTCACTATCAGAAAGAATGCCTTTCCACTCGGGCATACCACCGGGAGTTCCATTTTCGATAAACGCACGGATACCGGCAGCACCAAGAGATTTGGTTGCAGGATCTTTGCCGTTTCCGTCAGGCAATAAAGAAGGGCCGGTCGCTCCCTTTCTGGAAGAACCGTGACAGCCGGCACATTTGTCAAAGAAGATTTGACTGGCTTGCTTCATTTCAGCATCAGTGATGGTCACTTCGTCCGATTTTGTAGCTTCTGCAGTAGTTTTATCATCTGCGGCAGGTTTTTTGTCAGTTTTACAGCTAAAAAAGAAAGCCGAAGTCACTAACAAGACTACTAAATAGATACTAATTTTTTTCATTTGAACAGTTTAGAACTTGACAAATAAGACAATTTTGTCTCTTTAATATGGAACAAAGCTACAGTTAAGGCTAAACGACAGGTATGACCTAAGTCACTTTCTTGTGTGATACTTGTTACAGAAGAAATAATTATACCTATAGTTGCTATAGGGGTAATCTAATCTTTAGTTTTTTAATCAGTAAGTTTGCTCCAGAAAAGTCTAGATTTTAGAATGTATGTAAAAATGGTCAAATATTATTCTCATTGAGAGCTTTTGGTTCAATTGTGCAATCATTGACCCTGCTCTGAAAAGCTGGATGTAGTGGATTGTTCTTGTGTCATCAAATTTTTATTTGGTCTCTTTATCAAAAACTTTCGACAACTTTCCAAAAATTTAGAATTTTGGGAAAGTTTTGTATCGTAACCAAATAATTTTTTTCAT
>JALVCY010000340.1 GCA_027009605.1 Saprospiraceae bacterium | reverse complement strand
CGATTCCTATCGGTATTGCGCAGTGTTCCGAACTTAATGATTAAAAACGTCCACTCACCGGATCGCTAAGCTCGTAGCCTTTGGAGACGAAGTCGACAAAGATGGCGGAGAGATTTACGAGTTAAGAGTTACGAGTTACGATTTTTGAAGTGATTAGATTTGGGTTTTTGATTTAGTAGTTCCTTTGAAAGCCAAAGTTGGATTTTGTCAGAGTTGGTACTTCCGAATTTATTCGGGAGAATGGCATGGCTTTCTTTCCGGTTTTCCCTTTCGCCAAATAAATTTGGCACTACCAATCAGCCAAATAATTTTGGTTCTACCAAATTCCCACCTTCCCTTTATCTATCAAAACCCTAGGTTTACCGAATAAAAAGGGCGTTTGGGGGTAAAAACCCAAAATTCTGCCCAAAATCAGTTAATATTGCTGCATAATCAATGCTCATTATGTCAACAATATTTTCAGGTGAATGGTGGAGTCAACTCAGCCCGGGAGAGCAGTTCTTTTGGGGGACAGCCATTATATCTACTATTTTATTTGTACTGCAGACCGTCCTGACCTTTATGGGGATGGACGGGCACGCCGATGTGGATATGGATGTAGATGCGGATGTAGATGTGGACTTGAGTTTTGATGGGGATTTGGACGGGGATTTGGACGGAGATTTTGATGGCGATAGTGGGGACGGTAGTCATTTTGGAGTGGATCACGACTTTAAAATTTTCTCTATACGGAGTATGATTGCCTTTTTCACCTTCTTTAGTTGGGGGGGCATATTGATACTCAATGCCGGGATGTCTATCTATTTGGCGGTATTGGTTGGATTAGGATTTGGGTTAACCGCTATGTTTTTTGTGGCCTGGGTTTTGTTCAAGGTCGCTAATTTGACGGAAGTCGGCACAGAAGATTTAAGCCTAGCCATCGGTCAAACCGGAGAAGTCTATATTCCCATACCCCGTGAACGCACCGGGAAAGGAAGAATCCAAATAATTATTTCGCAAGGAATTAGAGAATTAGATGCCATTACAGACGATACACGTATTGCCACCGGTGAGAAAGTCACTGTATTAGATATTTTGCCGGACAATGTGTTGGTTGTTGAGCGCAAAAAGGAGTACTGATTTTCCGCAAGGAAGCTCCTTTCCAAGCCTCCACCATTCAAAATACCTCCCTTTTGGAAGTCATCCTGTACGATGGCTTTGGAGTCATTCTATTTTCTAACGTTTAAAAACTAAAGGAAACAAAACCCATTTTTTCTAACCATTTAAAATCAAAACAATGCCAATTGCACTTATTTTAATCGGATTAGCAGTATTATTAGTGGTCGGCTTAGCCGCCTTTATCATCAGCCGGTACAAGCGATGCCCATCCGACAAACTGCTCGTAATTTATGGAAAAACAGGAAGCGGATCAGCCAAATGTTTAGCCGGGGGTGCCGCCTTTGTGTGGCCGGTCATCCAAGATTATCAATACTTGGACTTATCCCCTATCTCTATTGACGTCAACTTAGAAAACGCCTTAAGTCGTCAAAACATTCGTGTCAACGTACCTTCTCGATTTACGGTAGCCATTTCGACAGAAGACGGGGTGATGATTAATGCCGCCGAAAGATTATTGGGCAAGACCAGCCACGAAATCCGGGACATTGCCAAGGATATTATTTTTGGACAATTGAGATTAATCGTCGCCACGATGGACATTGAAGAAATCAACTCGGATAGAGATAAATTCTTAGCCAATGTTCAGTCCAATGTAGGTATGGAGCTAAAGAAAATCGGTCTGACCTTGATTAACGTAAACATTACGGATATTCAAGACGAATCCGGATACATCATCGCCTTGGGTAAGGAAGCCGCCGCTCAAGCCATCAACGCAGCCAAGCGAGTCGTTGCCGAAAAAAACAGGGATGGTTCTATCGGGGAAGCCGAAGCCCTGCAAGCTCAACGGATTGCCGTCGCTGAAGCCAACGCCAAAGCCGAAATCGGTGAAGCACATTCCAGAGCAGAAGCCGCTAATAGAGCTAAAATAATCGTCGCTGAACAAAACAGAGACGGGGAAATTGGGGAAGCCGAAGCGCAAAGAGCCCAACGGATTGCCGTTGCCGAAGCAGAAGCTCAAGCCCGTGTCGGGGAAGCCGCCGCTCAAGCAGAAGCCACCCAAGGACAAAATGAAGCTCAAATAAAAATCGCTCAGTCCAATGCCTTACGGAAAGAGAAGGAAGCCGAAGCAGAACGTATCGCACTTGCCGCTCAAAAAGTCCAAAAAGCAAAGACTTTAGAAGAAGCCTATGCCGCCGAACAAAAAGCGGAAGAAGCCCGTGCGTTGAGAGACTTAGCCACCAAAAAGGCCGACATCATCGTCAAAGCCAATATTGAAAAGTCAAAAATTGAGATTGACGCTGAAGCGCAAGCAGAAGAAACCCGTCGTATCGCCAAAGGAGAAGCAGATGCCATCTTCCTAAAGAAAGAAGCAGAAGCCCGCGGTCTTCTTGAAGTCATGTCCAAGCAAGCGGAAGGTTTCAAATTGATGGTCAATGCTGCCGGCGGAAATGCACAAGATGCCATCTTGATGCTGATTGCGGATCAGTTGCCTGAACTGGTTGAGAAGCAAGTCGAAGCCATTAAGAATATCAAAATTGATAAAGTAACCGTTTGGGACGGTGGTGGCGGAAACGGTGGAAACACCGCCGACTTTATCTCCGGAATGTACAAAGCCGTACCCCCGCTAAATGACTTATTCAACTTGGCAGGCATGGAACTACCTAACTATCTTGGCAAAGAAGCTCAACAAAAGATTGAGCTGCCGGAGCAAGATGAAGAGTAAGCTATTTGACGGTCTAGCGGTGTAACGGTCTAGCGGTGTAACGGTCTAGCGGTGTAACGGTGTAACGGTGAGTCCACTCCGCCAGAAATTAAAGCGATGAACCAAATTTTATTTAGTTACCACATATAACTTTCCAAAAGTTTTAAACTTTTGGAAAGTTTTATCAAAAGAAACCAAATAAAATTTTGTGGGCTCAAGAACAAACCACTACTCCCGATTTTTCGGAGTAAACCCAACGGTGAAATGACGAAGTAATTGATTTTGTGTAACTATTTAGCTACCCGCTAATTTTTGTTAGAAAATGCCCTTTTTGCGCCTGTTTTTGCTAAAATTTTCTCACGTAGCCCAGCTACGCTTCAAAAA
>JALVCY010000339.1 GCA_027009605.1 Saprospiraceae bacterium | reverse complement strand
ATGAAGGAATATCGCTATAAAACTAAAATCGACCTAGACTATGAATAAATATACCTTCTTCTTACTCTTGTTTCTTTCAGGGTCATCTAGGGCGCAACTCACTCTAAATGAAGCGATTAACATCGGCATAAACGAGTCACACCAAGGAAAGAATATTGCTTTAAATCAAAAAATAACTGATTATAAGATAGCGGCTTTCCAATCTTCTCTAGGCTGGCAAATGACTGTAAACGGACAGGTGCCGGCTTACGCAAAATCTAATCTAAGCACCGTCCAAAATGATGGGAACATCGCCTTTCAGCCGGTCAATTACAACAATAGTGCTCTTGGAATCAGCCTATCAAAGACCATCTGGCAAACAGGTGGAGAATTTCAAATAAGTTCAGGCTTGCAGCGCTTTGATAATTTTCAATCTAAGCACCATCTGTATAACGGCATTCCTATTAGGCTGGCCTTTCGGCAAAATATAACCGGTTACAATGCCTACAAATGGAAAATAAAAAACAACCGCCTAAAAAAAGAAATCAACCGCCGACAATCCAAAATAGACAAAATGTTGCTTCGTATTAATATTACAAATTCTTTCTTCGATGTGCTATTGGCCCAAAATAACATCAGTTCCAACCAAAGCAATCTGGAACTCACCCAAAATCTAATGAATATTGCCCAAGCCAAAGACAGCCTAGGGCTCATTTCCAAAAAACAATTTCTTCAACTAAAATTACAATTAAAAACCGCACAATCCCAACTCAATATTGCCCAAACCAACCTACAAATAGCACGACAAGACTTGGAAAGCAGACTCTCCAACAGAATAAAAATAGATCAAAATCTAACCATCCCTTCACCACCGAACACGACCTTAGACATAGACTCCATGATTCATTTTGCGCAAGCCAACAGACCCGAATGGCTGGAGCTTAGACGCAGGATACAAGAAAAATCCGAAAAGGTAAAAGCGCTTTCCCGGCAATACGGCCCGGCCATCAAATTGAATGCATCACTTGGCCTGATTCGGAGCGACCCCGAATTGGCCCCTGTTTATCAAGATGCGCAGCAAGATCAGTCCATCGGAATCTCTTTTCATATTCCCATATTTGACAGCCACCTAAAAAGAAACAAAATTCTAGCCGCCCAAACCGAGCTAATGCAACAAAAAAACGAAAGTCAACAATCTATTTTGGAATTGGAAAATGAAATCACGAAATTAGCCCGCGAATTTCAGGCCTGCCAAACCAGACTTGCCTATGCCAAAGAAATTAGGGATATGGCCACACAAAATCTCCAAATAACCACCAAAACATTCAAACTGGGTTTAACCAATATTGCCGAACTAAACTTGGCCATCCAAGAGAAAAATCGAGCCTATCAAAACTATATCTTTGAAATTAAGAGATACTGGCTCCTTTACTTTGAACTCATAATCGAAAGCCCACAAGGCTAAAAATGCTAAACTATGATCCAACTTAAAAAAGTAGTCAAAAAGTACCGGACAGAAAACATCGAGACAACCGCCCTGCACGACATCAACCTGGAAGTCCAAAAAGGTGAATTTGTCTCCATTATGGGGCCGTCCGGTTGCGGAAAAAGCACCTTACTCAATGTCATCGGCCTACTCGACAAGCCTACGGAGGGCGAAGTATTGTTTTTTGACCAAGACATGCGCAAGATGAGCGCCAAAAACTTGGCTAAATTTAGAAATGAAAATTTAGGCTTTATTTTCCAGAGCTTTCACTTGATTAATGACTTAAAAGTCATCGACAACGTGGAATTACCCCTTATTTACCGAAAGGCAACGAGCACCGAACGCCGCCGACGTGCAGAAGAAGCTTTGGAATTGGTCGGCCTAAAAACCAGAATGAACCATTTTCCGACTCAACTCTCCGGCGGACAGAGACAACGTGTCGCCATCGCCAGAGCCATTGTCGGAAATCCTAAGCTCATCCTTGCCGACGAACCTACCGGAAACTTAGACAGCAAAAACGGACAAGATGTGATGAGCATCTTACTCGATTTGAATCAAAAAAACAACACCACAATCATTATGGTTACCCACGACGAAGCCATGGCCAAACAAACCGAACGATTGATTCGCCTTTACGACGGTGCACAAGTTTACTAAATCCCCAAAAAACATAAAAATGATAAAACACTATCTCAAAACGGCTCTTAAATCTTTTTCAAGAAATAGATTTGTGACCTTTATTAATATTTTTGGAATCAGCTTTACCTTACTGGTCGTTACTATTCTTTTTGCATTCATTGATTTGGAATGGGGAACAGATACGCCTTACGAACACAAATATGAAACACTGACACTAAACACCATGGAGATGATTGCTTATGAATACGACACGATCTATCACTTAGACTCTAACTTAATAAATAATACTTGGACTTATGATACGCTGGATTATACAACTAAAAAAGGAGAAGACATTGCAAATGCACTTGCAAATCCATCCTTCTCAATCATAAAAAAATATCTTTCCAATGTCCGGCAGAGTGACAACAAAACATTTTTTACAAGCAATACATATAACATCTTCCTTCCTGCCGGAAAATTAAGTGTTAGCATAAAATACACAGATGGCAATTATTGGGATATCTTCCCTTATAAATTACTGGAAGGTCGATTCTACAATGAAGCAGATATTAAAAATAAAGAAGCCGTTATCGTCATCACCCAACGGCTAGAAAAAAAATACTTTGGCGACCAATCCGGGCTAAACAAAACCATACGTATAAACGGAACAAAATGGACAGTCATTGGCATTGTGCAAAACCCCAAGAAGTACATTAGCGACGGATTCGTCCCCTATACCCATTTGCCTAATCACATTCTAAACGACATCAGCCCCCTTGGCAGATTCACCATCGTATTTCTCGCAAAAAACAAACATCAAATTAAAAAAATAAAAAGTGAACTAAAAGCTATTCAAGCGACCATTGAGCCATTTGAAGACTATACCGAATTTTTCTTTTTCCCGGAGACCTTTCCTGAAAAATTTGCAACCAACCTAATGAACAGCAATGCTGAAGACGCAAGCAAAGCACTCCAAAAGTTGAAAGCCAGACTTTCTTTGTTTGGGCTATTTTTCATTCTTCTACCCTTGCTTAACTTGTTGAATATCAATCTTTCCAGAGTTTTTGAGCGAAAATCGGAAATTGGCATCAGAAAATCTTTTGGTGCCAATACGACTCATATTTTTTATCAATTTCTATTTGAAAACATCCTGCTTAGCTTGGCTGCCGGAGTCATTGCCTTGGGCGCTTCCTATTTTGTGATTCATTTAATTAACCAAAGCGAAGTGCTTGACAATAGCTTATATTTAAATCCTACTATTATTTTTTGGGGACTGGTCGCTTCCTTTGTTTTTGGAATCCTATTTGGTGTCCTTCCGGCCATTCGACTTTCCAAATTAAACATTGTCAACGCACTCAAAAACTAAAATTATGTTCAACCATACTTTAAAATTAATGTGGAATAAAAAAGGAAAACATTTTTTCTTTTTCATCGAGATACTCATCATCTTTTTTGTACTGACCATGACCGTTTTGTACAGTATTGACCACTTAAAAAACTACTTCGTCCCAATAGGTTACGAAACGGAAAACTTATATCGCTTTCAAGGGGATTTCGAGCCCATAGAAGATAGTTTACAATTGGCTAACATCAAGGAAAGAATCACCCAAGAAGCAAAAGAAATTAATGATATTGAGTCTATGTCTTGGATATCATACGCCGCACCTTTCTCCGGTAACAACTGGGGCATTGGCAATAATGATTTTGGATTTTACTTCCACTCTACTTTTATGATAGGCGATGAAAATATAGCCCAAACACTGGGTCTAAACATTACCGAAGGCAGGCATTTTACAAAAGACGACTACAAAGACAAGTACATACCGGTCATCATGAATAAAAAATCATACAATCTTATTGTCAAGGCTGTGGGACACGAGATGCTTGATTCTATTTTTAATAATCATAACGATTTTCACATCATCGGCATCGTGGATCACTTCAAACAAAATAGTGAATTTGAAGATGAACACAACTATTTTATCGCCTTAGATCATAAAAACTTTATTAAAAATAGATCGGACGTACTCACCAATTTACTCATCAAAACCAAACCCAATGCCGACCCAAGTTTTCAAAGCAAACTGAACACCATCTACCAAGACATCGCCCGTATCAATGACCTTTTTATTTCAGACATCAATGAATCCCGTCAGCATGATAGTGCCTCCTATTGGATATTACTTTCATCCGTTGGCATCATCGCCCTTTTCCTTCTTATCAATATCAGCTTGGGACTCATCGGCATCCTATCCTACAACATCAGCCAACGAAAACCCGAAATTGGCTTGCGCAAAGCCTTGGGAGCGACAACAGGGAAGATTGTCGGTCAATTTGTCGGAGAAGTCATGTTAGTAGCAGGAATTGCCTTGTTTTTGGGGCTCATTATCATTTTGCAACTGCCTTATGTGACGGATTTTCAATTTGAGAAAAAGGATTTATATATTGCAACGGCCATTTCCCTTGCGTTTATTGTTATTTTATTACTTTTGAGCAGCATTACCCCAAGTTTGCGTGGCGCACGCATTGAACCCAGCAACGCCTTACATGAAGAATAGACAAAAAATATTGATTATTGATGATGACCGCCTAGTCGGGGCTTCCATTCAATTGCTCTTAAAAAAAAGAGACTATGCCACCCACATCCTTAGCCATCCCAGACATATTGAGCCCTACCTAAAGGAAAATCAAGTCAATCTGGTCATCCTAGACATGAATTTTGCCATTGACACCAGCGGCAAACAAGGCTTGGCCGCTTTACAACTCATCCAATCCATTCAGAAAGATGTTCCCGTCATTTTGATTACCGGCTGGGCGACGGTACAGTTGGCCGTTACCGGAATGAAAATTGGAGCGGTTGATTTTTTCGCCAAACCTTGGGATAATGCCAAGCTGTTAGCGAGCATTGACAAATTCATTCAACCCGGTATCGAGCCGGAAAAAAGTCCCAATTACTTTGTTGGAGAGCACGAATCCATCCGCCAATTATTAAAAATTGTTCAAAAGGTAAGCCGGACAGATGCTACCATTTTAATCACCGGCCCTTCCGGCTCCGGCAAGGAACTTATTGCAGAAGCCATCCATCAAAACTCGAGCCGGGCTGAACAAAACTTAGTCAAGGTTAATTTGGGCGCTATTCCTGCCACCTTATTTGAGAGCGAGATGTTTGGGGTCAGCAAAGGCGCTTTCACCGGCGCAGACCGCACCCGTATAGGCAAATTT
Source organism: Saprospiraceae bacterium (assembly GCA_027009605.1). Classification (GTDB taxonomy): domain Bacteria; phylum Bacteroidota; class Bacteroidia; order Chitinophagales; family Saprospiraceae; genus HyVt-613. Next base: position 6,078 of record JALVCY010000339.1, on the reverse strand, counting down.
GAAAAAGCCCAAAACGGCACTATTTTCTTGGACGAAATCGGCGAGCTCTCCCTTGAAAACCAAGTCAAACTATTGCGCATCATTCAAGAGCAGCAGTTTGAAAAATTGGGTAGCAATCAAGAGCAAAAACTCAATGTACGCATCCTTTCGGCAACGAACAAAAACCTAGTACAACTTATTGAAAATCAACAATTTAGAGAAGACTTGTATTATCGAATCAATGTCATAGAAATAAAAATCCCACCGCTTTCCGAAAGGAAATCAGACATTCCGATTTTAGCCAAACACTTTGTCAACCAACTCAATAATATCTATGGCAAGGCTATTTATTTGGAAGCGCCCACCTTAAAGTGGTTAGAAAACCAAAGCTTTTCCGGCAACGTCCGGGAACTAAAAAACAAAGTACAACGCGCCTACATCCTTTCGGAAAAAGACGCTTTGTCCATTCAAGATTTTCAGCAATCCGACCACCAAAGCATCGGCGAAAAACCAATCCAAAAACTACACGATTTAGAACGCAAAATGATTGAAAGAGCCTTAAAATATCATAATTTTAATATTAGCAAAAGCGCCCACGCTCTAGGCATCACCCGAAGTGCGCTCTACCGGAAAATGGAGAAATATCATCTCAACAGACAAGGATAAAACTCAAAATGAAATTAAAAATTAAATACACCATTTGGATTCTACTCATCCATGCGACCCTTGCCGTTAGCAGTTACTATGCAATCCAATCATGGGACAAGATGTATTTAATCATCCTGCTTGAATTAATGATACTTATCTCTCTTGGACTTTCTTTTTGGTTCTACAGCAAGCTCCAGCTCCCCAAAGAATTCATCAAACACAGCAAACAAATCCTTGTCGAAAATGATTTCAATATCCAATACTTAAAAACAGACAATACGCAACTCAATGAACTGTACGAGGTATTCAATGCCATGATTAACAAGATTATAATGGAGCGGCGTTTTTCGGAAGAACAAAACTATTTTTTACTCGATGTCATCAAAGCATCTCCCACCGGCATCATTCTTCTGGACTATGACAATAAAATCGAACTCATCAACCCCAAAGCTAAAGAATGTCTTCACCTTTCGGAAAATCACAAAAACCAATTACTCTCTGACATTGATACGCCCATTCAATTTGACTTAGAGGCCAAGCAACCCATTGTCGTCAACATTGGTGGCTCGCAAAAATTACAATATTCAATCAGCCCTTTTTACTATCGCGGATTTCATCGAAAGATGATTACCATCCACGACTTACACCATGAAATCCAAGAAGCAGAAAAGGCTTCTTACTCCAAGGTCATCCGGATGATGGCTCACGAAATTAACAATTCTATCGGCCCCATCAACTCCATCCTAAACACCGTCAAAGACGAATATCCGCATGACGAACTAATCAACCAAGTACTCACAACCGCTATCCATCGCACCGAAGCACTCAACACCTTTATGCAAAATTTTGCGACGGTCGTTCGCCTACCGCCACCCACCTTGCAACGCCAAAATATCATCCCCGCCATACAAGTCGCTCTAAAGCTATTAGAACCATCTTTTCAGGAAAAAAACATCCAAATCTATCAAGATTTACCGACCGAACTACTCCTCCAAGTGGACATTGCCCAAATGGAGCAAGTATTCATCAATATCCTAAAAAACAGCATACAATCCATTGACAACCAAGGAATTATAAAAATATCCGCCCAGCCCGACCACATCACCATCCGAGACAACGGCCAAGGCATCGCCCCCGAAAATGCCGACCTAATCTTCTCCCCATTCTTCACCACCAAACCCAACGGCCAAGGGGTCGGACTAACACTCACCAAACGCATTCTCACCGGACATCACTTTGCCTTCTCGCTAAAAACTATGGGGGATTGGACAGAGTTTTGGATAGGTTTTTGACTTTGATAATGACTGTTTTCTAAAATAGGAACGCCAACCCAACTTGGCTTTTGCTTTCGTTGCAAAGGATAATGTTGACTCTCCGGTTTTGTACAAATGAATCTTCTTTTACTCTTGGATGCTTTTGTTTTGAATAGCATAGACAAATTAATCTGAAGCCCCAAATATCTTCCATGCCCAAAAAATCAAAAAAAAGAGCATTCCTAGCAGCGTCTGCAGTACCCTGTTCGTTCTGATCTATAAATAACACTATCCAGCATACAACCACATCCAAAACAAAAAAAATGAAAAAAATCATCGTCCTATTCCTAGCCTTAACCTTTTCCTTTTTTGCGCAAGCTCAAAACACCTGCGGAATCATACGAGAAGCAGCCGTCCAAAACATTCTGCAAAGTAAGGCGCTAGCCAAAAAATACTTAACCAATGGACTCCCGGAAGATGAAAAATACATACCTATCAAATTCCACCTAGTCGGAGACACCGATGGCCAAAACCGTGTGACCGTCCCCAAGGTGCTCCAAACACTTTGCGAAGTCAATCAAGAATTTGACGATGTAGGCTTTACTTTTTACATCAAGGATGATTTTCATTTTATTGACAATTCAGTCATCAATAGTTACTCTTACAGTTCTTCCGTGGTTCACAATTTATGTGCAGCCGAATTGGACAGCCAGGCGATTAATATTTTTATTGTAAAAGATATCATCGCACCGCTAGGCACGCCACTCACCGTTTATGATCCAACAGGGGATTGGATTGTTGTAAAAAACAGTTACTTGAATAAGCTTGCTGCTTCGCATGGATTGGGTCACTTTTTTAGTTTATTGCACCCATTTTTTATAGACATGAATTATACCGTGGGATCCAACGCCCCCATCACTATGGAAATAGACACGAGCAGTACCTGTGCCCAAAACTGCGAGACGGTTGCAGACCTGATTTGCGACACACCGCCGGACTATATCAGCATACATTTATGCACCAATCTACCGGTACAATACGACTATTGCGGCACTGAAATCCACACCATGCAAAACAACATCATGAGCTATTATACCTGTGATAATCAAGCATTTACGACCGGACAAGCGCTCGTCATGCAAGGGGATTATTTGAAGCCTTCGAGAGATTATATTCGTAGCAATTATATTCCCAACAGCAATATCATCACTCAATCCCCAACGTTGGTTTCACCTGCCAATCATTCTACCGTCGCCGCTAATCCGGTGACACTCGACTGGTCAGACGTTCCTTACACATCCATGTATCTGGTGGAAATTTCCAAGAGTATCAACTTTAGCATAGAGCCCCAATTCTTCATCACGACACAATCCGAACTAACTATAAGCCTAAACGACGCTGATAAATATCATTGGAGAGTCACCCCATTCAATGAAGCTTATACCTGCACCGAAGGCTTAGCATCTATTACTTGGTCTTTTCAAAACACAGTGGTGAATACTAGTGAGATTTTGGACATCTCCAATTGGGCGCTTGCTCCAAATCCTACAGATTCAGCCATCCGCCTAACTATCCAGTCTCGTAAAAAACAAGACCTAATTATTCAATTAATCCACCCGGACGGGCGACTATTGAGCCTAGAGAATAAAACGGTGATTCCCGGATTAAATCAGATAGAACTCCCCCAAGACAACATAGCAAGCGGGGCATACATCATCCGGTTGATATCCGGAAAGGCATCAGAGTGTCGAAAAATAATTATCAATTAGGACAACGATTTAGGAAACTAACCTTTCGTGCTTTTCGTGTCTTTCGTGGTAAAAAAAGTCATGTCTTTCGTGGTTCAAATGTGTTCAAATCTACCATCAAAGCTTGCCCCGGATAGTCAAATATCCACCCTTCAAATCATAAATTTCGGTAAAACCTAAATCTTTGAGCAAAAGCGCTGCATAGGGACTGCGATGTGCCGTCAAGCAAGTAATAAATATCGGTTTGCCGGTATCTAATTGGGCTATTTTCTCCTTAAATCCGTATAGAAAATTTAGGTTAATGGCTCGGGGATGATGCCCCAGTTTGTACTCCAATGGCGTACGCAAATCAACCACAATGGCTTCCGGCATCTCTTCTATTTTCTTTAGATATTCTGCTGCCGGCAATTGGCGAATCGTCTCCGAATCAAATATCCTCGCCAAACTTTTGGGCGTACTATAGCGCTGAATCGCATAAAGGGCGTACAAAGAATCTCCCAATTTACTCATATTCTTTTTCTTTTATCAACGGACTTAAACACCAAAAGTTGGCCACCAAACTATGCGCTCATCGAATATTTCTAGAATTCTATCCAATTATCCGGTACAGATTTGATAAAGTTTGTAACTTCGTCACATGAATTTTTATTACCAAAATAAAAGCAACAACCCATTGGGTGGATTTTTGTCCATCGTGTTTTTGGTATTGCTATTGGTTGGTCTATTTTACCTATTTTCAGCCTTTACCAAATTTTTGTACTGGGCCTCCCCATTTTTGTTGATTGCCGCTTTGATTATACGCTACAAAGTGGTGGTGAATTACGTCAAAATGCTAGGGAATCTAGTCCAAAAAATGCCCGCTTTAGGTATCGGTGCCATCTTATTGACTTTTTTGTTGTATCCGTTTGTGTCCTTGCATTTGTTTATGAAAGCTTTGCGCAAGCCCATACCGGAGCAAGAGCGTCCTCAGCAAGGGCCATTTTTTTTCGACCCTAGACCCCAAGATCAAGAAGAGACTTTTACTGAATTTGAAGACCTAACAGAGCCGCCGCCCAAAGAAAAACCCGATGACAAAGACGAAGATGGCTATGACCAATTTTTTGAATTGTAAATCATCATGCTTGGACTTCTACCGGCTCTTGGGCTTCTTCTCGGATTGGGTTATCTTGCGATAACTTTTTGGCTGACCCGGCGTTGGAAGACTCTGGAGGAGTCTTGGTGTCCCAGCTATTACACCCCCAAAACACGCCTTTCCGTCATCGTCGCAGCCAAAAATGAAGCGGCTAATTTGGAGCATTTGGTGGCTGACATGCTTGCGCAAAAATACCCTACGGAGCTCGTCGAATATATTATCATCAATGACCATTCGACAGATGCTACGGAAGAAATTTTGGCTTCTTTACAACTGCCAAATCATTTTCACATTATCCAAGCTCAAGGCCATGGCAAAAAATCCGCTTTGACTCAAGCCATCGCTTACGCAAAAGGCCAACTCATCGTCACCACCGACGCCGATTGTCGATTCGACCCTATGTGGTTATCAACCATTGCTTGGCTATATGAGTCCAAGCATCCCAAATTTATCGCCAGCCCCGTGCAGTTTTATCAAGAGAAGAGCCTTTTAGAGCGATTCCAATCGTTGGACTTTTTGGGAATGATGCTCGTTACCGGTGCCGGCATCCATTCCAATCTTTTTTTCATGGCCAACGGTGCCAATATGGCTTTTGAAAAATCTGCTTTTCTAGCCGTCCAAGGCTACGAGGGCAATCTCCACATCCCATCCGGTGACGATATGTTTTTGATTGCTAAGATGGCGCACACTTTTCCGAAAGAAAGCATCCTATTTAATAAAAGTTTAGAGTCCACTGTTCGGACACCTGCCGCCCCCAACATCCTATCCTTTTTTCGGCAACGATGGCGATGGGGCAGCAAGAACACAGCTATTGATGATTGGAATTTAAAGCTGATTTTGGGTTGGGTCTTTCTAACTTCAGCTTGGATTTTGCTTTTTATCTGGTCTAAAACCTGGTGGATTGTAGTCATTTTAAAGCTGCTCGGCGACTACTATTTACTCCGGGAAGCCACGACCTTTTTCCATAGAAAGAAACTAATGTCTTCCTTTCTCCCGGCTTTTGTATTTCACACGCTTTACATTGCCGTCATTGGCTTCATTAGTCTTTTGAGCAAGTCTAAATCTTGGTAATTCTCAACTTTCTTTCCCGCTCCCCTACAGCTGGCGGGATACGCAGATTCTGACTTTCTCAACTTAGCAAAACGATTCAACTCACGAAGTCCAAATCCACGATAGTAATCGGGACGAGTCTCAACCAGCAAAGCGCTCAACCACGAAGTCCGAATCTACGATAGTAATCGGGACAAGTCTCAACCTAGAGAGCCGTAGGCGAACGTCTCAACTGTCTCAACTAGTAAAGCATTTCATCCGGAGCCAA